>NZ_JBHNMF010001450.1:0-620 GCF_048562965.1 Thiolapillus sp.
CCTGAATCCGTGATTCCAGAACGTCAAAACCCGCATTTTACCGACATGACTCGGCAGGAGCCTCTGTAATCGGCATGACATCGAATATTTGTCTGGATGGATCAGCAAATTGATGCTTTGGAAGCGCAACCGGCGATGCAATGCGGCTGATCCAGAAGCATGCAGGCAGGGCTATCTGTCGCCTTCGTTCTCGAAGGCGTTGCTCAACGGGGACAGCCCGATCAGATGGCCAGCACGTGCGCGTAACAACGCGCCAGCGCCGCAAAGCCGGGATCACCCCGCCCAAAGCGCAGCACCCGGCGGCGACCGTGACGCACCAGCCGCACGGCCTTGTACATCATCTCCTGCATCACGGTACGGATGCGGCGTCGATGCAGGGCCTTGCGGATCGGCGCATCCGGACCGATCAGCGTGTTCTGGCCCACATAGCGCAGGATGTTGTAGGCCATCGCGGCCAGCGTCAGTACCAGGGCGTTGGTCTCGAATTTTCCCGAGGGGAGGCGTTCGCTGCCAGCCATGGAGAGCGAAGCGAAGGCTGGTAGACCCCAGTAGCCGCGAGGCCGCACTGTTTTCCCGGCGTGCCTTGCGCCAGAGGGAAAACAAAGTAGGCCTCCGAACGC
>NZ_JBHNMF010001451.1:0-620 GCF_048562965.1 Thiolapillus sp.
CCAGAGGGGAAGAAAAGTAGGCATCCAAACGTGGCGTCCAGTCATTGGGAGGCAAGTACGGAGCAGCAACGAGCTTGCGAAGTTGTTGCGTAGTGCTTGGTGACCAGGACGGCTGGGGCACGAATAGGTTGTCAAAGGCCGAGTCGATTTTGGGGACTGGGATGTCCCAAACTCTATCACGAGGTCGAAGACACGCTTGATTAAACAGCCAGCCATAGGGCAGAATTATGATGAATCGTCAGGAGAGCCAGCTGGAGACCCAAGAAGGAGAAAGCGCACCAGAATCAGTGGCGGCGACCCCTGCATGGCATCGCCTGGAAGATCAACTCCAGTGGTATGACAACAAGAGTACGCATTGTCAGAAGTGGTATAAGCGCCTGAAATTTACTCAAATTAGCCTGGCAGTACTGATTCCGATACTGAGTCATCTCGATCCGGTATATGCTAAGTGGACTACCTCGGTTGCTGGTGCCCTCATTGCTGTCTTGGAGGGGGGGCAGCAAACGCTGCCAGCCATGGAGAGCGAAGCGAAGGCTGGTAGACCCCAGTAGCCGCGAGGCCGCACTGTTTTCCCGGCGTGCCTTGCGCCAGAGGGAAAACAAAGTAGGCCTCCGAACGCG
>NZ_JBHNMF010001452.1:0-620 GCF_048562965.1 Thiolapillus sp.
GCTGAGGTCGATGTTCTTCCCCTTCCGTTTCAACGACGGCAATAAACGGAGCTTTATGTGCAGCGCCACGCACAGGCTTTCCTGGACGCTCACCGCCGATATACGCATCATCTATCTCAATACTGCCACTGAGCTTTTTTCCTTTCTCACGCTCCAGCATCACTTGCATCAGCTTGTGCTTCATCTTCCATGCCGTGTTATAGCTGACGCCAATATCCCGCTTCAATTGCAGCGCAGACACGCTGGTTTTTCTCTGTGTAAGCAAATAGATGGCCAGAAACCATTTCGTTAGCGGTACCTTGGTAGCAGCAAAGATTGTACCGCTCGTCAATGAAGTTTGTCGGTGACAGCGATGACATTGATAGACCTTACGACTTTTGATCTCGCAATAGGTCTTGTTGCCACACTCGGGGCAAACAAATCCATCTGGCCACCTCAGATGAAACAGCGCCGAGTAGCACTGTTCTTCCGTACCATACTTTTCCAGAAATTTCGGCAAACTGAGGCCTTTTTGAAATTGGATGATATTCTTTGCCATGTCCGCCACCTCACTAAGACACTGATTCTATGTATGTTCTATTATAGTCCAATTTCTGTATGCGTGGCTGAATATCGCGGGT
>NZ_JBHNMF010001453.1:0-619 GCF_048562965.1 Thiolapillus sp.
AAAAACACGAGAATCTCTTCTCCTGGCGAGTGCCTTGGCACGAGAAATTGGCTATCGAGCTATCTTGGCCACGTCCCGGTGCCCAAAATGCTGGAACCAGGAGATCGGTGAGCGATGCGGGCTAGCGGGGGCATTTGAACAGAAACTTACGGTTTTCTGTTCGCCCTCGCGGATCCACCTCAAACAGTAAATTCCTGCATAAAATCACCCTGCTTATTCACCCAGCACTTGTTTACCGTATTCCCTTAACTCACCGTCCGGGCCGACATAGCGATAGAGCGTCTGGCGAGATACGCCCATCTACTCGACCCCAAAATCTATCACGAGGCCGAAGACACGCTTGCTTATTTTTCCTCTGGCGCAAGGTACGCCGGGAAAACAGTGCGGCCTCGCGGCTACTGGGGACTACCAGCCTTCGCTTCGCTCTCCATGGCTGGCAGCGGAAGAATCTGATTGCCATCTATACCGGCTCCTCATTGCTGATTTACCGGATACACGGCCACAAGTTCCAAGGTGAATTCCACTCAAAACGTCGAGGCTCTCTTTGCAACAAACACCATTCCAAACCCTATGCCGGGTTCACCATACAATCCGATGTCTTTAATTGTTCCTTCCTCCA
>NZ_JBHNMF010001454.1:0-619 GCF_048562965.1 Thiolapillus sp.
ATTGAACATTCCCCAGAGCCGTTCCTGGAATTGTTCGGCGTCGGTGCCCGCGGTGATTTCATCCTTGTAGATCATCAGATGATCAGGCAACAGCCCTTCCCTGGCGTCATCCGGTATCGCCTTCTGAATTTGTTTGCGCGTGATATTGGTAAAGACGACACCCCAGCCCCAGGGCATGATCAGATTGCCGCGGTAGGCCTTGCTGGTTTGCCGCAAATGCGGGTCCCGCGCCAACATGTCGACTACGCTGTAGGTGTAGCTCCTCGCCTGCTCCAAAGGATGCGGTTTGGTCACCATGCCGTTGTTTGTCAGCAGCGTGACATCCGACTTGCTGATCTTCTTCAGCGTGTCTGGCTTCCAGTCCTTGACCTCGAGAAAGAGCAATCCCCGAGACGGATGAAGAATGATGAAATCGGGGTAACGGCGTTGCCGGCCTATGGGAATGTCGTACCAGACAAGATAATCATCCTCCAGCAGTTCTTTCAGGCGTCGTGCGACCCGCTTCTCACCGGCGGTCATCCGGCCTAGGGTTTCCCGATTCAGTGGAGGAATGATCTCGGCCATGCTTGGCTGCCCTATTTTTGGTTGCGGTCTGTCTGCGCCTGAGGATCTTACTTTA
>NZ_JBHNMF010001455.1:0-619 GCF_048562965.1 Thiolapillus sp.
GTGTGTGTGTGAATACCCGGTCAACTTCGAGGGTTATATCAGGGCGAAAACAACAGTTAGTTAGTTAGTTAGTTAGTTAGTTGGTATTTTGAGCCAAGTCAACCACAAAGGGCTACATCATGGCTAAAAACAATGTTCAATCTGTCTCATATTTACTCTGCACGCAAGTCCTCAAACCACAAATTATCTATAAACCACAAAATCACTCATGACACAAATTTACATAAAACAAAACATACACAAACATCGGACATAAAATTTTCGAAGAATTAGTCCCTTCGGTATCACCCCTGTTGAAAAAGCACATAAAGCTAGGACACGCTGGTATCGTGGACCATTACGTCGATTTATCAATACCAGATTTTAAAAAAGTATAAAAAAGGAATGGACAGAAGCAATAAAAAAAATCTAAAATATTATATAAATGCATAACAGCAAATACCAGTGTCATATGGCAGCATGCTGCACATACCACCGACCAACTGTCTTCTCCTAACTGCTAAACAGGAGCCATACAAAAAAGCCTATCTCTTAACGAAAAATATTGAAGAATTTTCTGGAAAAAGTTGAGAAGAAAGGGCCAGCAGGCAGAAAACGATAAGACAGAAAGGGTAACAGG
>NZ_JBHNMF010001456.1:0-618 GCF_048562965.1 Thiolapillus sp.
GAGTCGATTTTGGGGACTGGGATGTCCCAAAATCTATCACGAGGCCGAAGACACGCTTGAAGACCCTCCTGCCACGTCCGCCACGCCTGCAGGTGAACCCGCTGACCCGGCGGAGGCCCGCTGGATCGCCACACGGGGCACGCTGATCGTGCTTCCTGTCGTACTGATGGCCCTGAGCAACCCGACCCTGTACATAGCCGCCATACTGAAATCCGTATCCCTGGCGCAGCAGACATCCCATATCGATACCGCCCAGGCCGGGCGCGAACTGCTGGGCTCCACCTTTGTCGCCGGCTATCTGGCGGCGCTGTTCTGGCTGGGTCTGAGCATACTGCCCAACCTGTGGATGTATTTCCTGTGGACCCTGCTGTTCTGCATCTATATTGGCAGCAAGGCCTATGGCGGTCTGCCCAGCCGCTACGGGCCTTCTTTCTGGATGAACGTCATGACAACGCTTTTCATCCTGCTCGGCCCGGCCGTAGAAGATATCGCCAGTGGCCAAGCGTGTCTTCGGCCTCGTGATAGATTTTGGGACATCCCAGTCCCCAAAATCGACTCGGCCTTTGACAACCTATTTGTGCCCCAGCCGTCCTGGTCACCAAGCACTACGCAACAACT
>NZ_JBHNMF010001457.1:0-222 GCF_048562965.1 Thiolapillus sp.
AGAAGAGATATCATGCAGCTGAACAGAAGAGAAACACATACAGTCAGAGGCACAGGAGGAGCCCCTCAACACAAACCCGCCGATTGCAGCAGGATGCTAAGATGCGCAGGGATAAACTGAATAGGAGACAACAAGCACAGCTGCCTTCAGACTACAAGAAACACCAGCTTGATGACAGCAGTAGCAGCAGTGACAGCATTCCCGATGGAGAAAGTCCTGAGA
>NZ_JBHNMF010001457.1:232-618 GCF_048562965.1 Thiolapillus sp.
GGTGGAGGTGGGGGGGGAGGGGGATGTTAGTGTATGTCTAGGGTTCACCAGGCTTAGGCTTAATCAGGTTTAGGGTTAATCAGGTTAGGGTTAGCAAGGTTTAGGCTTTGAAGTGTTACAGTTTAAGTCTTTTGCCTCGGATTTAATGGGGTTGGGGTGCATGGTGGTCAGGTTCACAGGATCAAAGTTTGAGCTGTGTAGCAAGCATATGCCTCTGTATGCTTTGGGAAACTCAGGGAAGGCATGTAGCTTCTATCTCAGGCCTTTGACTTTCTGCTGTGTGCTTCATTTTTGTTTACCCTAGCAACCACCCCTAAAAACAGTGCTAAACACCCTAAAATACACAAAAATGACCCAAATACTAAAAGACTGGCTCCAACTGGCAA
>NZ_JBHNMF010001458.1:0-617 GCF_048562965.1 Thiolapillus sp.
TCTGGCGTTTCTGCACGGCTTGAATGTTTGTTAGAAGCTGCCCATCAGTAAGCCTGATATCCGCATTCTTGAAGCCTTCGTCAAATACTGAGGTCTGTATCTGATCTGCTTTATCTGGCAAGCGTGTCTTCGGCCTCGTGAAAGATTTTGGGACATCCCAGTCCCCAAAATCGACTCGGCCTTTGACAACCTATTGGTGCCCCAGCCGTCCTGGTCACCAAGCACTACGCAACAACTTCGCAAGCTCGTTGCTGCTCCGTACTTGGCTCCCAATGACTGGACGCCGCGTTCGGAGGCCTACTTTGTTTTCCCTCTGGCGCAAGGCACGCCGGGAAAACAGTGCGGCCTCGCGGCTACTGGGGTCTACCAGCCTTCGCTTCGCTCTCCATGGCTGGCAGCGGTCGATACGATAGCCAAGCCCCTTGCTCATCGGTTGGCCCGCGAAGCAATCGACAACGGCATCAACAGCGTTCGTTTGATAAGGCTGAACCTTGAACTTAAGCTTCACTGTCGCCCCCTTTCTTTTTTATATCTTCCAACTTCTTTAGTTCTTTTTCGGCTTCAATAAAATGCCGTTCCACCTCAGTCGGCTCCTGTAATTTTTGCAAACGGTATTT
>NZ_JBHNMF010001459.1:0-617 GCF_048562965.1 Thiolapillus sp.
CCATCACCCGCATCGGCTGCTGGGACCATGCCCGGCGCAAGTTCGTCGAAGCAGGCAAAGCCGCGCCAACGAAAAAGAAAGGGACGAAAGTCAGCAAGGCCGACGTGGCCATTGGTAAGATCCGCAAGCTCTACGCCATCGAGAAGCGGATCGAAACACTGCCGGCGGAAGAAAAGACCCGGCAGCGCCAGCAGCTGGCGCAACCGGTACTCGATGACCTTAAGGCCTGGCTGGAGAAAAACAGCACCCGGGTGCCCAGGGACAGCCTGACTTACAAGGCCATACAGTACACGCTCAACCAATGGGATCTGCTGACCGGCTATTGTCAGGATGGGAAACTGCACATCAGTAATGTCCTGGCTGAGAATGCCATCCGGCCTTTCGCGGTGGGACGCAAGAACTGGCTCTTTGCCGATACCCCGCGGGGTGCCAAAGCCAGTGCCACTGTCTACAGCCTGATCGAGACGGCCAAGGCCAATGGTATAGAACCGTTTGCCTATCTCAACCATGTGCTACAGCATATTGGGAACGCCAAGATGGTTGAGGACGTCGAAGCCTTGCTACCCTGGAACACCTCCCTCAACAAGATGCAAAAGGGTTGATTCTTTGGCGCTTAC
>NZ_JBHNMF010001460.1:0-617 GCF_048562965.1 Thiolapillus sp.
GGTAAGCTCTTGTATTCAGGAAGATTACAGGTTTTTATGATCTGTTCTCTCTCCGCTTCACTGAGCTTGTTTGCCGGTATGCGTTGTGCTGCCGCCAACTTGCGTTGATCCTCTGTTTCTCTGGATATGCGCTGCTGGTTTTTCCAACGTCGCAGGGTGCGTGGATCAATGCCCATGATCTGGCAGGCCTTCATCTGACGCGCACCGGCTTCCATGGCTTCATCAACCAGTTTGATCGCCATCTGACGGTTCTCAGAAGAAATCATTCTTCCTCTGCTTCCCCCCAGATGGCATGGCACTTTTTTGATAACACCAGGAGCGCTGCAGTCTCAGCCAGGGCTTTCTCTTTGCGCTTGAGCGCTTTTTCTATCTGACGCTTTTGCTTCTTGGTGCGTTGTAGCTCCCGACGCTCATTCGCCGATAATCTTCCCGTGCCTTCATAACCCGCCAGGGCCAGTTCTTTCCAGCGCATGATTTGTTCTGCATAAAGCCCTTTCTTTCGGCAATATTCAGATAGGGCCTGTTCATTCAGGCTGGCTGTTTCGATCACCACGGCCAGCTTGTCCTGTGCTGACCAGTTTTCAGGGTTGGAGGGATCTGCTGGCACGGCTTTACCT
>NZ_JBHNMF010001461.1:0-617 GCF_048562965.1 Thiolapillus sp.
GTCGGTAGAAAGCAAGATATTAATGGGTCAATCCCTGGATGGTGTTGAAGGCGTGGTGAACTTCAGTGATATCAAAGCCGATCCGGGGCGCGTGGGGCTGGACAGTGTACTGAAGGAAGTCGAAAAGATTTCCTTCATTCGCTCGCTGCACCTGCCCGTTGAAACATTCTCCTCTTTCAATACCAAAGTATTGCAACGGTACCGGCAGCGCGTTAACAGCGAGAGCGCCTGGGAGGTAAAGCAGCATCCTGAAACCATCCGTTACGGCCTTTTCGCAATCTTCCTGTACTGGCGACAACGGGAAATCATTGACGGTTTGATTGAGCTGTTTATCCAAATCGTCCACCGGTTATCGGCTCGCGCCGAACGCAAACTGGTCAAAACCCTGCTCAGTGATTTCCAGAAGGTACACGGTAAGACGACACTGCTATTTCGGATAGCGGAAGCGGCACTGGATAATCCCAACGGCCTGGTGAAAGAAGTGGTATATCCTGTTGCTGGGGAAGATACGCTGAAAAGCCTGCTCAAAGAATACAAGTCATCAGGCCCTGCCTATCAGCAGCAGGTGCATAAGATCCTCCGGTCATCTTACAGTAATCATTACCGGCGCATGTTAC
>NZ_JBHNMF010001462.1:0-617 GCF_048562965.1 Thiolapillus sp.
GCACCGATGTATCGCACGTCATTCAAGAATGATGCCTCAACAGCACACCCCATATCCATGTCCTGGTCACACCAACCGGCATCCCAGCTTTTCCGGTAATAACGAACCCAACAGTGATTAGGGAACGGGTTGTCAGACAAGTCTTTGCCATTTCGCCTGGCGTCAGCTCCCCTTGCAAAGGACAGCTGGTTATACTCAGGGGCATCTTCATTGCTGTTGAATCCATCCATTTTTTTATCTCTCATCACCTTCAACAAGGGGTTTTTCAGGAACAATATGGAAATCACAGCCCTGACCGCACGCTTCCGTGCAGCCCGGCTTTATGTGGCCCGCCTGACAGGCCCACGCCCAATCGTTTGTCCCGCAGGGCATCAGGTCGTCCAGCGAGCAACCACACTCATCACAGAACAGTCCGTCGAAGCCATGTTCGCGCAAATAAGCGGCAACCATGTCCCGGCAATCGGGGTTCGGCTTGGAGCCGAAAGGCAAGAGCTGTTTTTCTTGTTTTGAATCACGCATGACACTCTCCCGGTCAAAAAAGAAAATCGAGAATCGAGCTTTCCTCTTTTGGTCTTTCGCGGGCCGCCTTGCGGCTTTCACCGCCCTTGTTACCCCAG
>NZ_JBHNMF010001463.1:0-616 GCF_048562965.1 Thiolapillus sp.
GTTGAGCCTTGATCTCAGCACGCAGCTTTGGTGTTGTACGGGCTTGTGGATGGATAACCATGGCGTTATGCTTCCTCCAGGTTTTGCGTGAGCCAGTAATATAATCACATGGTACCCGACAGGCAACGGTTTCCGCCTTGCTGTTGCGGCTGCGCAACCGCGCCTTGGCCCGTACGACTTCCTGAACGGCCTGATCGAGCGCCAGCTGCAGTTGCAGGATTCTGGAATGCCTTTCCGCCAGTTGCAGCTGCAGTTCCTGTGACTGTTTCGTCTGTGCGAGAGCTTCTTTTTTCAGCCTGTTGACCTGTGCCTTGAGGTCAGTGATTTCCTTTTCGGCAAGGGGGAGACGTGGATCTTGCTGCGGTGTCTGTGGCGGACATTCCGCCACTGTTCCCATTTCTTCAGGCGGACTGGCGCAACCAGCCAGCGCGAGCGAGGCGACAAGCAGGGGTGCAAACGCTGCCAGCCATGGAGAGCGAAGCGAAGGCTGGTAGTCCCCAGTAGCCGCGAGGCCGCACTGTTTTCCCGGCGTGCCTTGCGCCAGAGGGAAAACAAAGTAGGCCTCCGAACGCGGCGTCCAGTCATATGGGAGCCAAGTACGGAGCAGCAACGAGCT
>NZ_JBHNMF010001464.1:0-616 GCF_048562965.1 Thiolapillus sp.
ATGAAGCACAAGCTGATGCAAGTGATGCTGGAGCGTGAGAAAGGAAAAAAGCTCAGTGGCCGTATTGAGATAGATGATGCATATATCGGTGGTGAGCGTCCAGGAAAGCCTGGGCGTGGCGCTGCACATAAGGCTCCGTTTATTGCCGTCGTTGAAACGGAAGGGGAAGAACATCGCCCTCAGCGGATGCAATTGCGGACAGTCAGTGGGTTTCGTAGTGCTGAAATCGAACGTTACGCAAAGATGAGCCTGGAGGTTGGAAGCATTGTGGTCAGCGATGGCTTGGCTTGTTTCAAAGCAGTGGAAAAGGCAGGATGCCATCCTATTCCTTTCGTCTCCGAAGGTGGGCGTAAAGGGGTTGAACACCCATCCTTCAAATGGGTGAATACCATGCCGGGCAACGTAAAAAATGCAATAACCGGAACCTTTCATTCTGTAAGCCTTAAGCATGTTCCCAGGTATCTTGCAGAGTTTGAGTATCGGTTCAACCGGCGGTATCGATTGGATGACATGATTGAGCGACTCGCCTACGTTGGCCTCAGGACGCCTCCCATGCCGTATCGTTTCTTACGAATGGCTGAGATTGATGGGTAATCAAGTAAGTTAATGACATTGA
>NZ_JBHNMF010001465.1:0-287 GCF_048562965.1 Thiolapillus sp.
GCCAGCTCTACACCGGATACTTGCCAGGGACTCTTGATTCCCAGTATCTGGGCGTATAGGTCTTTGTCTCTCATAGGGGATTACGATAATCTACCCACTCCATTTGGGGAAGAGCCGTCTGCACAGGGTCAGGTGTGGAAAATAGGTGTGGATTCTTGGGCGCTTACCGTGTTCTTGTAGATAGTTGGTACATGCGGCGGATATTTATCGAGTCCATGTTGGCTCGTGGGTTCGATGTAATCGGTCAGGTTCGGATTGATACCCGGTTGTACGATGAACCGCCGAAA
>NZ_JBHNMF010001465.1:375-616 GCF_048562965.1 Thiolapillus sp.
GGTGCGTTATCGGAGTAAAGTGTTAATGGCCCATTTTCTTGGGGGACGTTTAGTACGTGTTGTGTGGTGTGAATTCAAGAGTGAAAGTGGCCACTGGAAAAAAGCGCATTTATTATTGAGGACCGATGCCAAGCTGACCCCGGAACAGATCATCGAAGCCTATGGAGAACGCTGGTCGATTGAATCGATGTTCAATCAACTGAAACTCTCCTGGGGCTTGAAAGAGGCCTGGCAACAAACC
>NZ_JBHNMF010001466.1:0-616 GCF_048562965.1 Thiolapillus sp.
CCAAAATCGACTCGGCCTTTGACAACCTATTGGTGCCCCAGCCGTCCTGGTCACCAAGCACTGCGCAACAACTTCGCAAGCTCGTTGCTGCTCCGTACTTGGCTCCCAATGACTGGACGCCGCGTTCGTAGGCCTACTTTGTTTTCCCTCTGGCGCAAGGCACGCCGGGAAAACAGTGCGGTCTCGCGGCTACTGGGGACTACCAGCCTTCGCTTCGCTCTCCATGGCTGGCAGCGTTTGTGTTGATTTCTCTTCTGAGAGGCCGCGCCTTGCTATGTCAACTATTTTTTGAGATTTTTAGTGGTTTTTCTCCTCTGAAACTCTAAACTCTAGTAAACTTTCCGACTTCACGAAAATCTGATAATGCATAGGCGCGTTGATGCAAGTCAAATTTTCCACAATAATATTTAGGGATGAATCTCATTCCCTCGCCCGGGATAATCACAGCTTCAGCATCAAACAAATAACGACTTGATCGCTTTATTTCTTCAGATCTATCGTAAGCGCCCCAGAATCGACACCTTTTTTCAGAACACCATCAGCCACAGACTTTCTCCTGTCCCACCACAACGCAGGAGAATGCCATGGCCCCGACCGACAGTACTGACCGCATCAC
>NZ_JBHNMF010001467.1:0-615 GCF_048562965.1 Thiolapillus sp.
CCCTCTGGCGCTATGCGCACGACGGGTAAGCACGGCTACTGGGGGCTACCAGCCGGGGGCTACCAGCCTTCGCTTCGCTCTCCATGGCTGGCAGCGGTTTATGATCTATCGGGACTTGACATTGGGGCTGTCTCGACAGTTTGCCCGATTGATCAAGTGTGTCTTCGGCCTCGTGATAGATTTTGGGACATCCCAGTCCCCAAAATCGACTCGGCCTTTGACAACCTATTGGTGCCCCAGCCGTCCTGGTCACCAAGCACTACGCAACAACTTCGCAAGCTCGTTGCTGCTCCGTACTTGGCTCCCATATGACTGGACGCCGCGTTCGGAGGCCTACTTTGCTTCCCCTCTGGCGCTATGCGCACGACGGGTAAGCACGGCTACTGGGGGCTACCAGCCGGGGGCTACCAGCCTTCGCTTCGCTCTCCATGGCTGGCAGCGGTTTATGATCTATCGGGACTTGACATTGGGGCTGTCTCGACAGTTTGCCCGATTGATCAAGTGTGTCTTCGGCCTCGTGATAGATTTTGGGACATCCCAGTCCCCAAAATCGACTCGGCCTTTGACAACCTATTGGTGCCCCAGCCGTCCTGGTCACCAAGCACTACGCAACAA
>NZ_JBHNMF010001468.1:0-614 GCF_048562965.1 Thiolapillus sp.
GGGGCCCCCTCAGGGAGGTGTCATTTCGCCACTACTGGCGAATCGCTACCTCCACTACACGCTGGAGCTCTGGTTTCAACGGCGATTCCAACCAGGCTGTACGGGGCCGGCGCGGCTGATCCGGTATGCGGATGATTATGTGGCCTGCTTCAAACACGAAGCGGACGCCAAGCGATTCCGCATCGAGATGGAGAAGCGGCTTGGCCTGTACGAGCTGGAGATCGCGCCGGAGAAGACCAGGATTCTGGCGTTTGGGCCGATGGCGCAGCAGTGGGCAAAAGAACAGGGGAGGAGAAAGGCCGAAACCTTCGACTTCCTGGGTTTCACCCACTATTGCACCACCTCGCGGAATGGGAAGTGGTTTCGTGTCGGACGCAAGACGATCAGCCGGCGCTTGAGCGCCAAGCTGAAAGTGTTCAAGGAGTGGTTGAGAGCCAACCGGACTCTGCCGACTGCCGAGATCATGCGAACCACCGCAAACAAGCTGCGTGGCCATTATGCGTATTACGGAGTATCGGGTAACAGCCGGAGTATCAGCAACTTTGCCTATCAGGTGGAACTGATACTTTTCAAATGGCCAGGCCGGCGTGGAAAGCGTGGCAGTCTGAATTTCG
>NZ_JBHNMF010001469.1:0-614 GCF_048562965.1 Thiolapillus sp.
AGCTATCCTGTGTTCCGAACCCGCCAGATATTGCAAGCGTGTCTTCGGCCTCGTGATAGATTTTGGGACATCCCAGTCCCCAAAATCGACTCGGCCTTTGACAACCTATTGGTGCCCCAGCCGTCCTGGTCACCAAGCACTACGCAACAACTTCGCAAGCTCGTTGCTGCTCCGCACTTGGCTCCCAATGACTGGACACCGCGTTTGGATGCCTACTTTGCTTCCCCTCTGGCGCTATGCGCACGACGGGTAAGCAGTGCGGCCTCGTGGCTACTGGGGACTACCAGCCTTCGCTTCGCTCTCCATGGCTGGCAGCGAAAGACTTGGAAAACTAAGTATTTTTTTCAAGGAACAATGCCTTTTCAAGCGACGTAAAGAAATCATTATACGGCTGAGGATCCTCAACAGCAGCTAAATTATACTGCGCGTTAGCTCTCACCACAATTTGAGAACCCTTTGTTCTTACGGAGACAGACATACGAAGCTGGTAGCCATTAAATTTTGTTGCACTGTAACTACTCACCCCTATCAGCGTAGAGCTGTCCCGAAAAGGCCATTTGAATGGCGACCAGCGGATTGTATCCCTGATTTGCCATGGTCTGCAGGTAACTGGA
>NZ_JBHNMF010001470.1:0-613 GCF_048562965.1 Thiolapillus sp.
CGCGTTCGGAGGCCTACTTTGTTTTCCCTCTGGCGCAAGGCACGCCGGGAAAACAGTGCGGCCTCGCGGCTACTGGGGTCTACCAGCCTTCGCTTCGCTCTCCATGGCTGGCAGCGAAGGCCTGTCCCTGAACGAGGTGGCGCATCTGCAGCGCCGTCTCTACGGTATGCCGGATCTGCGGTTGCGTACGGCCATGACAGAGATTCAGGAAGAAAAAGCCCAGATACTGGCCAAGGAAAGCGTGTTGCGTTTCTATCCGCCACAGCGCTCTCTGAAGGATATCGGTGGGCTGGAGAACCTCAAGGACTGGGTGCGCAAACGCGAGGATCTGTTTACCAAGGATGCCCTCGAAGAAGGCGTGCCCCTGCCTGCCGGTGTGCTTTTCATGGGCATCAGCGGCTGCGGTAAAAGCATGGCAGCCAAGACCATCGCAACGGCCTGGAACATGCCCCTGGTGCGCCTGGACATGAGTCTGGTCATGTCGGGCAGCTTCGGTTCGCCGGAGTATGCCTTCGAGCATGCAACCCGCATCGCCGAAGAGATTGCGCCGGTGGTGCTCTGGATACTAGAGTTTAGAGTTTCAGAGGAGAAAAACCACTAAAAATCTCAAAAA
>NZ_JBHNMF010001471.1:0-612 GCF_048562965.1 Thiolapillus sp.
TTATCTTCTGCTTCCTGGGCGGCTGGCCGGTGAAACGGGCGATGAGCTTCATGATGTAGTCGTAGTCGATGAGCGCAGAGTCGAACAGCACGAACTCGAAATCGAGCTGCCGGATGGGGTCGTTGGGGTCTGGCGTCTTCTCCTGCCTGGCTTTGAGCTCCTGGGCAACATCGAGATAGACGCCCCTGAAGGCGCGCAGGTCATCTTCCGGCAGCAGTTTATCAATGGTCTCGCGCAGTTCAGGATCGAGATCGGTGTACTGGTCGAGCTGGGTACGGATGCGCTGCACTTCCCTGAAGCAGTTGATGAAGGTGGCGCGGGCCTCGTCACCCTTGAGGCTGGCGACTTCCCCGGGCCTGCAGTCCACGCCCTGGGATTGCATGAAGTCTTCGAGTTGCTGCACGGCTTCGCTCAGCTTTTCCACCACCACGGGGGCCGGGTCCACCAGCCAGATTTCCCGGGCCCGCTCGCCCGCCTCGCCGGAGAACAGGGCGATGGCATCGTCAACGGCTTCCCTCTGGGCGCGGAAATCGAGGATGTTTCCGCAGGGCTTGGCGCCGTGCAGCACGCGGTTGGTGCGCGAGAAGGCCTGAATCAGGCCATGGTACTTGA
>NZ_JBHNMF010001472.1:0-612 GCF_048562965.1 Thiolapillus sp.
TACAGTGGGCAGGGGTACCCCCATATTGGCGGTGAAGTGGTTAGAGACCTCATACTATCAATAGCTTACTTGGGTATCTGGTATCCTTTTTCACTCATCAAAGCGGAGAAGAGCCTTCGCTCTCCATGGCTGACAGCGAAGGTGGCCTGAATCAGGAAAACACTTATTGCACTGTCCAATAATTGGGGTCCACTTCTCAACGGGAAGCGTGTTGTTGAGGAGCCGTGTGCGTGAGTAGTGCAAGCACGGTTCTGTGAGGGGGGTGGTGATGCGACAGTACGGAGAGGATATTGCGGCACCGGTGGGAAACCAGCCGGCAAACAGTGAATGCCAACACGATCCTAACCTGTTGTGGAGCCCATCTACTCGACCGGTCAATCAACAATATCAAGGTGGAGCTGAATGCCCCATACTTAAAGCTAGTTTTCGTTGGCTACTTGTGAGCGCAGGCCATATAAGGTGAACTCGATGAGGTTCCATCTCACGAAGATCATCCCCAATCCCCGGATAGAAAGCGCTAAGACGGAAAAAGCCTTGGCTGTATAATGGTTAGTGACAAAACAGACCATCACCCAATGGGTGCAACAGCTCAAGGCTTATGACTATTCTAAC
>NZ_JBHNMF010001473.1:0-611 GCF_048562965.1 Thiolapillus sp.
CCTGCATTCACCGGAAGTCCTTCGAGAATGAACCCATGCGTCAGGCCACCAGCTCCACAGAATAGATCCACACAAGAAACGCCATCATTTTGCTTTTTCATGCCGATGTGCCTCTTCCTTCCTTCATCACCCACCTACACATCTCCAAGAAAGTACATCACAAGCGTGTCTTCGACCTCGTGATAGATTTTGGGACATCCCAGTCCCCAAAATCGACTCGGCCTTTGACAACCTATTCGTGCCCCAGCCGTCCTGGTCACCCAGCACTATGCAACAACTTCGCAAGCTCGTTGCTGCTCCGTACTTGTCTCCCAGTGACTGGACGCTGCGTTTGGATGCCTACTTTGCTTTCCCTCTGGCGCTATGCGCACGACGGGTAAGCAGTGCGGCCTCGCGGCTACTGGGGTCTACCAGCCCTCGCTTCGCTCTCCATGGCTGGCAGCGTATGAGCTTGAAGGCAAACTCTTTCCAAGAATCGCTGAACCATAGCCAAGGAATCAGCCACATTCTACTACATGAAGTAGATATCGAGTGAAGTCCTTGCTTCCACTATGCTGTCATAGACTTTCAGATAGACATCCTCTTTTTGTTTTTCTCCATTTTTTCTTGCG
>NZ_JBHNMF010001474.1:0-611 GCF_048562965.1 Thiolapillus sp.
TGGCGGTATCGTCCTTGGGGGTTTGCGATGACGGTTTGCTGGAGTTGGCGCTGTTTTTTGGGGTGCGCTTTTCCATGAACACGACCATCAGCACCTCGAACAACATGAGCATGGCCTGGATTAGCATCGAATTCCTGCTGATGTTTGTCATTGGCGCCGTAGTATTCCGCCTCACCTGGGCCTTTACGCAAAAGAAACTGCCCTGCTGGAGCAGTGTACTGATATTGGTAGCCATCATTCTGCTATTGGTACCCGGCCACATCGATGAAACCTTGATCGTCGAGTTTGGAGGCAAGACCCCTCCGAAACACTTGCTCAGCCCTCTTGCCGTGAACCTTTTGCGCTGTGTGGGGGTTCTTCTTGGCGCCTGGCTGGCGACAACAGTTATCGGCAAACGAAAAAAGATCGGACTCGAAGACAAACCGCCTTACGATGATTTTCCCTGACCACCCGCCCCATCCATAGAAAGCATACTGCCTCTTTAATATATTTGCTAGAGTTTAGAGTAAGCAACATTGTTCCACCGTATATTTTCGGGTGAAATAAAGTTGCTATTTTGTTCATACTGCCCGTTAGAGCTTGTTCTATACGCTGATTGCTGCATCCTGCTC
>NZ_JBHNMF010001475.1:0-611 GCF_048562965.1 Thiolapillus sp.
ATAGGAATACCTCTGGCATTAATCGCCCAGTGCGTCACCCACGATGCCCAGTCCACAGAGACAACACCACTCAGCGCGCGATACAGGTCCCGACACGCCAGCACATCAAACCGGCAATACCGGGAGAACAGATCTATATCTTCCTGCTCATCAAAGCCCAGCTGCTGCTGTACCTGTGGCGTACAAAACTTTTGCATGAGCCGGTCGATGCCGCCCATCTTCTGATGCTCCAGCCCCACCGCTTCTGCCGCCCGGGAAAGCTTCCCCGGGAACCCTGCGATACGTGACATGACCATGGTGCACCGCCACTTCTCTTTGGGAATGTCGGGCACCAGAAACCGCCGGACAACCTCAGCATCAAACTCTGCATTGTGCGCTACCAGAACATCCGCTTCCTTCAGGCACTGAATGAAATCCGAAAAGGGGTTAAAGCCACTGTTCCACGATACTGTAGCCTCTGAGTACTCATCCCATGTATACCCCACACACACAATCCGTGTGCTGTGATGCTCCAGGTACTTATAGGACCCAACCGCTTTTATATCGAGCTCAGAATACGTCTCGAAATCGAGATACAACGTCTTCATAACATTCTCCTGAAACCCCGGTAC
>NZ_JBHNMF010001476.1:0-610 GCF_048562965.1 Thiolapillus sp.
CAGGATGCAGCAATCAGCGTATAGAACAAGCTCTAACGGGCAGTATGAACAAAATAGCAACTTTATTTCACCCGAAAATATACGGTGGAACAATGTTGCTTACTCTAAACTCTAGTTATCCAAAAACACACCCAAAAACACCCAAATCAACTTACAATCGTCATGTTGACGTTGATCTGATCCGTCACAGCTACTTTCAGTTGCTGTTCCCGCAGCAGGTTGATCAACGGTTTGAATACGTCATCCAGGCGGATGATCCAGTTGGCCATCGTCGTGCGGCTGATACGGCCGCCATGGCGCTTGAGAATGCCTTCAAGCCGGTACAGCGGCAGGGCGTCGGCATACTTGGCCACCAGAATCCAGGCCAGCAGCTGCACGCTGGCGAGGCATTTGCCCAGCGGGTGTGCCGGCCGTGGCGCGGCCTTGACCTGCTGGCTGCCGTCTTCGGTATCGAAAACGGCTTTTTCCTGCCAGTATTCGATCACCCGGCCCCCCCCTCTGTCAGGATAGATGTCCATCCATATAAAATGGAATTCTAAATGAATTCCCGAGGGGGCATGAGAGCAACTGAAATGCGTTATCCGAAAGAGAGAAAAGAAGCAGTTCTGAA
>NZ_JBHNMF010001477.1:0-610 GCF_048562965.1 Thiolapillus sp.
AGTTGGTTAGAATAGAGAGCACTGTTTATTTTTCACAAAATTTGCTTTGGACTTGTTCCAGTGCATCGCTTTACTCCAAACATTCGGTTTCGTTCTGGGTTTGTCTTTCTGTTGTGTTTCTAAAAAGGCGGCTTTTGTGAGTTCAAATGCACTGTTTTGGTCAAGTTAGGTAGAGCGATTCTGGATCAAGTTTGCTCAGTGCACGAAATACTTCCGTTATGATCTCGAACTTATCAGTGAACTGTGAAGTACAATTTTCTGTACGGGAAAATCAACCTGGATCGAATTCTGTGACATTATGGTAGCATGCAGTTCGGTTCATTCATCCAAAATCCAGTGCAAGACTCTTGAGCCGCTTTGCTCTGCGAGTTGGTTAGAATAGAGAGCACTGTTTATTTTTCACAAAATTTGCTTTGGACTTGTTCCAGTGCATCGCTTTACTCCAAACATTCGGTTTCGTTCTGGGTTTGTCTTTCTGTTGTGTTTCTAAAAAGGCGGCTTTTGTGAGTTCAAATGCACTGTTTTGGTCAAGTTAGGTAGAGCGATTCTGGATCAAGTTTGCTCAGTGCACGAAATACTTCCGTTATGATCTCGAACTTATCAGTGAACT
>NZ_JBHNMF010001478.1:0-609 GCF_048562965.1 Thiolapillus sp.
AGTAAGCAATATACGCACATATCTGGCACCACAGGAACCAACCAAATCGCTGTATAACTATGCCTAACCTACTCACGAAATCTAATCCAACTTCAGAACTACACTTACCTACTCACGAAATAATAGCTCCCAGCTACCCGACTACTAGAGAATTTTATTCACCAGACTGAGCTTTGTATGCTGACTCTTATTCCGTGTCCGTTCGATCACAGCGAAACTGTAGTGGCAAATAAAAAAACCCTGTTATTTCCTCAAAAGTAGAGGGTCGCAGGTTATATCTAAACACACATACACCCTTTACCCACCTAGGTCGGACTAGGCTGACTATGCCACTGTCCAGGGAGAAGATGCAAATCTATCAGAGAACGATCTCTCAGAAACTCGTTAGAAAACACTTCGTGACAATGGTCTCATCTCGCTCACCCTCTCTCAACTGATCATAGCCTAATTAGTGAGCGAGAACTAATCTACACAGTAAATCAAACAAAATCGCGGAGACGCAGAATCAATTCCCGAACATTCTCCCAAAGTCCTCAAAAAAGATGGAAAAGACACCAGCACTCTCCTACTGGCAAATATCCACGGAGCCACTTATCTACCCAGCAATAA
>NZ_JBHNMF010001479.1:0-609 GCF_048562965.1 Thiolapillus sp.
TGGATGTGGTTGATGACACCACAGTGTCAGATACCCCTCCTTGGAGTCAATCTGAACCTCAGATCTGTCTATCTTTGACAAAATACAAAAAAGATACCACAAACCCAGAAGTGTATAAACAAGCCTTTTTGGAAATAACATCCAGACATCAAAATTATGTGCAGATATTTACTGACGGCTCAAAAGTCGATGAGAAGGTTGCTGCTGCAGCAGTTTCGTCTGTTGCCTCAAATAGCCCTTTCTCTTGTCGACTGAGAGACCACTGTTCTATTTACACAGCGGAGCTGCAAGCAATTCTGCTTGCTCTTAAACAAGCATATCAATCTCAGGAAAGCAAATTCATGATTTACTCAGACTCACTGTCCGCTTTACAAGCACTCGGAAAATTAAAAACTGACCATCCTCTGTTAATACAAATTCAAGAGTTTTTACACAAAATTGATGCAGACCAAAAGGAAATTGTTTTTATGTGGGTTCCTGGACATGTAGGTATTCGAGGAAACGAGGTTGCTGATAGAGCTGCGAAAAAAGCTCTTGACAATAAACCGACAGCTGATCTCATGCCTTTTTCGGACCTAAAACCCTTAACTGCCAAATATGTCTATCAAG
>NZ_JBHNMF010001480.1:0-608 GCF_048562965.1 Thiolapillus sp.
CGGTTCTGTGCGTGTCAACTTATCTTTTACTACTGTTGAGAATCTTGCTCAGTAGCTTCGTGCACAATTTTCAGTATTCTGGTGCTAGTGGCTTTTTGCAAGCTTGCGAGGACTTTTGCAGAATGTTGGACAATTGTTTGTGCGCCTCCGCGTTTTTGTTTCATTTAAAGTGGAGATGAGATCGCGCTCACTAATTAGGCCACGATACGTTCACAGAGTCTCGGCGGAGTGAGACGACCTGACGAGTTGAGTGTGAGCTCGTTGTCTGATACATTTCCCCAGTCTGCCTGGATAGAGGCATAGTCAGCTCAGTCCGACCGAAGTGGGCTGTATGCCTGTTCAGATGCAACCTGCCCCCTGTACTTTGGGCAGAATGACCGGTGTCTTTTACGTGCGACTGCTGTAACACTGGGTTGGAACGGACACCGGATATCAGTCAGTACTCTAAGTTGACTCTGCAGAAGAACATTGTCCAGTAGGCGGAGAGCTGGGAGGACAGATTTCGTGAGTAGGTGAGCGTAGTTAGACTTCGCGAGTAGGTTAAGCGTAGTTATGTAGCGACCTGGTTTGTTCCTGTCTTGCAAGTTGTGTGTGTAACATTCAGTGAG
>NZ_JBHNMF010001481.1:0-607 GCF_048562965.1 Thiolapillus sp.
ATCGTTCCGGCGCAGGCCCGGGTGATCGAATACTGGCAGGAGAAAGCCGTATTCGATACGCCTGAGGGAGAAAGCACAGTCAAAGCGGCTGCCCGCCCGATCCATCCTCTGGGCAAATGCCTGGCCAGCGTGCAGCTGCTGGCCTGGATCCTGGTAGCCAAGTACGCCGACGCCCTGCCGCTGTACCGCCTTGAAGGTATTCTCAAGCGCCATGGCGGTCAAATCAGCCGCACGACGATGGCCAACTGGATCATCCGCCTGGATGACGTATTCAAGCCGTTGATCAACCTGCTGCGGGAACAGCAGCTTGACGGTGACTACCTGCAAGCCGATGAGACCCGACTCCAGGTACTCAAGGAGAGCGGAAAATCGGCCCAGTCGGACAAATGGATGTGGGTGATCCGGGGCGGACCACCGGACCGACCGGCGGTACTGTTCGAATACGACCCCTCGCGCAGCGAAGCGGTGCCCCTGCGCCTGCTCGACGGCTTCAGGGGAACACTCCAGACCGACGGCTATGCCGGCTACAACCGGGTGTGCCGGGAGAACGGCCTGACCCGCATTGGCTGCTGGGATCATGCGCGGCGCAAGTTCGTCGAAGCCAGCA
>NZ_JBHNMF010001482.1:0-607 GCF_048562965.1 Thiolapillus sp.
TCGCCCCGGTCAGTATGAGAGCTGCTGGCAATTGTGTTAATGGCCATCTATTCTGACCCACCTACGGCCAACAATTTTGACCCACCCTGAGGGGCATTCCGGGCCATAGGGCCGTACGCTTTCCGCCATCAGAGACTCATCGATGGGGGAAGCACACTTGAAGGAGTGGGTTATGATTCACAAAATCAAAGCACTGTATGATCAGGGCAATGGGCTGACGATACGGGCCATTGCCCGCCAACTGGGGATTTCCCGCAACACGGTGCGCAAGTACCTGCGCATGGACGAGACGGCGATCGCCGAGCAGCAAGAGAGCCGGGTACGCCACAGGCAGCTGGACGACCACCGGGACTACATCATCTCGCTACTTGGTCAGTTCCCCGACCTCAGTGCTGTGAAGGTCCTGCGCAAGCTCAAGCAGAAGCACCCGGCGTTGGCGGTGTCCGACCGGACCGCGCGGCGTTACATCCGGGACCTCAAGGAGATGGTGACGTTGCGCCAACGGCGCTACTACGAGCCGATCGAGAGCCTGCCCGGGGTGCAATGTCAGGTCGATGGCGGCGAGCTTCGCGGGGTACGGATCGGTGCAGTCGAGACCACCGCTCAC
>NZ_JBHNMF010001483.1:0-607 GCF_048562965.1 Thiolapillus sp.
TTTGCCGAGAAGTGCAATATCGAAGGTGGCTTTGCCCAGAGTCCATTGCACCTGAACAAGAACCTGGGGGCGGAAGGAACCTGGAATAAGGACGCCATTGAGGGGCGGGCTGCCTGGCTTGCGGCCCAGGCAGTTTCTGTATGGCAGGATCCGGCGCTGGATGCAGAATTACTGGCTGCCTATAAACCCTCACCGACGATTACATCGGCTAACTACACCATTGAAGACCATCCACACCTGGCTTCCGGTTCAATGCGTGATCTGTTTGATGCATTCCGTAAACAGGTGCTGGCGCCAGATCCGGTCGTGTCAGAAGAGTTTCTAAAACTCTACGTGGCCTACAAGGCCGAAACCAATTTTGTGGATGTCGTACCCCAGGCCAAACGCCTGCGTCTTTCACTGAATATGCCATTCCCCGATATCGACGACCCCAAAGGCCTGTGCAAAGACGTCACCGGCCTGGGGCGCTGGGGCAATGGCGATGTGGAGGTGGGTCTGTCTTCATTTGACGGACTGCCCTATGTGCTGGGTCTGGTGCGGCAATCTTTTGAAAAACAGATGGGTAATGGCGCAGATGAATAGTCTGTCGATTACCGCTTTCATCCTC
>NZ_JBHNMF010001484.1:0-607 GCF_048562965.1 Thiolapillus sp.
GTAGATTCGTGTGAAGCCTAAGGTGCCGTATCTAGGCCACCGCAGTAAAATAGAATGTGCTGTTACTAGCCCAACGCTTTACAACCGTTTCGCTCTGAACACGCTTCGCATTTTCGCGCATCCTCGCAAAACCGGGGCGAGGACAGTCCTTGCTCCAATATCTTCGCCCGCTCGAACCATTGCATCAGCTCCGCTTCAGACAGAAGTGGCGCAATTAAATAGTCAACAGTCTCCGGTTTTTGCACCCGGACATACCCGAAAGGCGACACCCGATGCCCCATCTTTCGAAGTATGTACCCATACAGGCTTAGCTGAATCACGTCTTTCATGTAAACCCGGCTGCTATTCCGTGCCTTTGTATCGACGATAATGAGCTCCCCATTGGGCTGCTGATACACTTCATCCACACGGGCTTTAATCGGCGTGGGGTCCTGTATTCGGAGCGTCTGTTCCACCAACAGCAAGCGGGATTTTTTCAGCAGCAGTGGCGCATTATCATCGGCTGCATCCGGCGTTCGTGCTGGCGTGGCTGTGTGGTTACTCCCAAACGCGAATAACGCTCCGATTCCCAATACCACGAGCAGAAAAAACCACTCCACTAAAAAAC
>NZ_JBHNMF010001485.1:0-606 GCF_048562965.1 Thiolapillus sp.
ATCAGCGTATCGGCCTGCTGGATCGCCTGGCCGCTTGCTTCACCGATCACCGCAACCCCGAGAGCATCGAACACAGCGTGCGGGATCTGGTGGCCCAGCGGGTATATGGTTTGGCGCTGGGTTATGAAGACTTGAATGACCACGATGACTTGCGCAAGGACAGCACCCTGGCCTTGCTGGTTGGCAAGCGGGATCTGACCGGAGAGCAGCGGGTGCGTAAGCAGGACCGGGGGAACCCGCTGGCGGCCTCGAGCACCCTCAATCGTCTTGAGTTGGGCCTACCGGAGTCGGCCACATCAGACCGCTACAAGCGGATTGCCGCGGATAGTGACGCCATGGATCGATTGCTGGTTGATCTTTTCCTGGAGTCGTACCGCAAGCCCCCGCAAGAGATCTGGCTCGACCTGGATGCAACCGACGATCCGCTGCACGGTCAGCAGGAAGGGCGGTTCTTCCACGGTTATTACCGCTGCTATTGCTATCTTCCGCTGTACATCTTCAGTGGTGAGCACCTGCTGTGCGCCCGGTTGCGTACGGCGGACAAGGATGCCTCATCAGGCAGTGTGGACGAGTTGCAACGCATCGTGGGTCAGATTCGCGCACGTT
>NZ_JBHNMF010001486.1:0-606 GCF_048562965.1 Thiolapillus sp.
AGTACGCTCCAGCGTAAGTGTTTTGGCAAGGGTTTGACATGGCCTTCCCGTTTTCTCACCTTATCCAATGCGCGGGTAAAGGTCTGCACAATATGGAACCAGTCCACTGTAACCTCTGCCTGTGGCAAGCTTTCTTTTATCCCCGTAAGAAAGGTGGGTGACATATCACATACCGCTTCCTGAATCACCGATGGCTCGCCTTTATGCGTTTTCAGGAAATCGGAGAACTTTGCCACGGTTTGCTTGCCCTTACCGGAGGTGACAAATAGCACAGGCTCTTTTCGCCGCTCCATATCGATAAATACGGTGACATAGTTATGGCCCCGTTTGCTTGCCGTCTCATCCAGCCCAACCGCTTTGACATCGGACAAATCAAACTGCTCAATGGCCTGACCAACATAGTGCTCGACAATGCGCCATAAACGCTTGTCAGTGATTTCAATGATACGAGCGGCTGCGTTGACCGACATCTCCCGAACTAGGGTCAAAGCCGCTTGCTCGAATAGCAAGGTAAAAGCACTGCCTTTGCGCGCCCAGGGCACATCAATCAGCTTGACACCATGTTCGGGACATTTCACACGCGAGGTACTGAGGCATGGATATAGC
>NZ_JBHNMF010001487.1:0-605 GCF_048562965.1 Thiolapillus sp.
TTCGAAGGGGCGCTGTATGCCTTCACCAACCGGCGGCGGGACAAGATCAAGCTCTTGTATTGGGAAGAAAACGGGTTCGTGCTCTATTACAAGAGCCTGGCCGAGGAGAAGTTCCACTGGCCGGGTGGTGAAGAGGCGCTGGTTTCGCTGACGGGGCAGCAGATCAACTGGCTGCTCGACGGCTATAACCTCAGTGCTATGAAAGGGCACAAAAAGCTGCATTATGAGGCCACTTTCTGATGCGCTAAGCAGATGATAATGTTATAATTTGTTCCATGAAAACGGCGTCGGACATCCATCTTCTCCAGCGCCACTCCCCGCGGCCGATCTGCGGCGGATTCTCGAAGAGAAAGACCGTCTTCTGGCGCAACAGCAGGCCCTCAACGCCGAATTGCGCAAACACATCCTGCTGCTGGAAGAACAACTGCGCCTGGCGCGTCTGCGCAAGTTCGGCGCACGCAGCGAGAAACTGCCCTTCCAGGGTGAGCTGTTCGACGAAGCCGAGCTGGAAGTCTCGCTCGAGGAGGTGGAAAAGGAACTGGCCGAGGCAGAACCGAAAAAGCCGCGTAAGCGGCATACCAGGGCGGACGGCTTCGACGAGAACC
>NZ_JBHNMF010001488.1:0-604 GCF_048562965.1 Thiolapillus sp.
ATTGAATGCGATTGTGCTGAAGGTCAGTAACGGTCCGGCAGAAGGCCTCAATAGCCGAATTAAAATGATCAAGGTTCGCAGCAGAGGCTTCCGCAATAAAGAGCGGTTTGCCAATGCCATCGCTGCCAGCCATGGAGAGCGAAGCGAAGGCTGGTAGACCCCAGTAGCCGCGAGGCCGCACTGTTTTCCCGGCGTGCCTTGCGCCAGAGGGAAAACAAAGTAGGCCTCCGAACGCGGCGTCCAGTCATTGGGAGGCAAGTACGGAGCAGCAACGAGCTTGCGAAGTTGTTGCGTAGTGCTTGGTGACCAGGACGGCTGGGGAACAAATAGGTTGTCAAAGGCCGAGTCGATTTTGGGGACTGGGATGTCCCAAAATCTATCACGAGGCCGAAGACACGCTTGTTACTTCCATCTCGGCGGGTTGGATCTTTACCCTGATGGGATTACTAGATGATGGGCGCCCACTCAATCAGGGGAAGAGCCTGAAAAGTTAACGCATGTTCTCTGGCATTGCCAATACCATATTGTCTGGGTACCGAAATACCGCTATAGAGTGCTGACTGGAGACGTTGCCAGAGAAGTGCACAATTGTATTCAGGTGTAT
>NZ_JBHNMF010001489.1:0-603 GCF_048562965.1 Thiolapillus sp.
AAACTCTAGTCACGGTTAGCAATTTCAATTTTTCCTGTTTAGCAGGGCGTGGGCATGGCTTGGGTGCGGGCCTCAACTCACGCAACCGTTTGTGGTGCTGTTGTCGCTCATAGTCCGGCGAAAATTCAGGGCTACTTTCTGGCATAATAGGTCGCTCCAGTGTTGGCCAATTGGTGTTGCGCAACGCTCGACGTACGCCACTGACCAGGTGTGCCCAAGTAGTTCTGTCTGGGGCTATTGGTTGTCAAACATATCTATGGTTTTTGTACATCGAGGCGTTGGTATTGCCTCCCCACGCTGCACAAAGGCCGTACAGATTGGTCGCCCTGATTCGTCATAGGTCCATTCTTGAGGGTATTCATCATCCTCTACGTCGATCCGAAACGTCTTGGCCAGTATCTCACATGATTCGCCCTCATCCCGGGCGCATTCGCTGCACCATGTCTCATAAAACGAGGCGCCTTCTGTTCCCGATGATGGCCGGTATTTTTGGCTCTTCCCCTGATTGAGTGGGCGCCCATCATCTAGTAATCCCATCAGGGTAAAGATCCAACCCGCCGAGATGGAAGTAAATGGCATTGGCAAACCGCTCTTTATTGCGGA
>NZ_JBHNMF010001490.1:0-603 GCF_048562965.1 Thiolapillus sp.
CTGCGCTTTCCTGAGTTTCGGGAGGCGGGGGCGTGGGAGGTGAAGCGGTTGGGTGAATTAGCCAGTCGTATTACAGGAAGAGTTGGGTCTAAAAAACTGATACCTATAAGCATAAGTTCCGGGGTTGGATTCGTATCGCAAGCTGAAAAATTTGGGAGAGATATTTCTGGGAAACAATACGAAAAATACATTGCACTTGAGAGAGGACAATTTTCCTACAACAAAGGTAATTCAAAGACATTCCCTCAAGGATCGATATATCAATTGCAAGAATTTGAAGATGCTGCCGTACCAAACGCGTTTTATAGTTTCGAGTTCAAAAAAAAATATGTCCCAGAGTTCTATAATGGTTACTTCGAGAAAAACTTTCATGGTCATCAATTAGCCAGATTTATTACAAGTGGCGCTAGAAGTGACGGTCTGCTAAACATAAGTGCAGCAGATTTCTTCAGCATTGTCTTACCAACGCCAACGAATAGGGACGAACAACAAAAAATCGCCCACTGCCTCTCCTCCCTTGATGAGGTGATCGGGCTGCAAGCCAAAAAGGTCCAGGCCCTGAAACAGCACAAGAAGGGCCTGATGCAGCAGCTCTTCCCCGCC
>NZ_JBHNMF010001491.1:0-603 GCF_048562965.1 Thiolapillus sp.
GATCACGCTGCTCAGCCATAACAGTCTTGCCCTGGACTCGCGGAACAATATTTCCGGAGGAAACTGCTGGCCCAGCGGTTCGATGCTGTCCTGCAGATAATCATTCAGATCCGGGAAATGGAAGGCCAGCAGTTCGAAGAGCAGCTTTCCCAGGATCAGTGTCAGTAAAGGCGGCAGCATGAAGCGCAGCGCGGACAGGGTCTCTTTCGGAAGGGTTCCGCTATCGTTCATGCCATGTCATCCATGGCAAGCGATACCGCCTTCAGAATGCCAGGGTCATTGTGCGCGGGATTATTGACCCGGGTGCTGATGGGGGTCAGCTGCAGCTGCCGGTAACCGTCCCTGTCCAGGATGCTGTGCAGATCTTCCTGGTTGGTGTTTTTGTCCAGCCAGCTTCGGTAATCCTGCGCGGCGATGATCACCGACATGCGCTGATGCACGGGCTGCATCAACGGGTTGGCCGCTGTCGTGACGATGGTGCAGGAATAGATGCTTTCGGTTTCCCTTTCCCAGTGCTCCCAGAGGCCGGCGAAGGCGAACAGGCTGTTGTCGGGGCGGTGGATATGATGGGGTTGTTTGCCGGCCGGCGTCTGCTGCCACTCA
>NZ_JBHNMF010001492.1:0-603 GCF_048562965.1 Thiolapillus sp.
TACACTGGTTCTTGCGGCAACATTGGTCATTTTAGCATCCAAGGTAGCCACACAGCATGAACGGGTTGTCTTGGTTCCTCCCCATCTTGACGAGCGAATGAACGTCGGCTGGGAGCAGGCGGACAAAGAATACTACAAGGCCTGGGCCATGTATGTATCGATGATGATCGGTAACATCACTCCTGATAATGTTGACTTCATAACCAACAATCTCAGTTCGATGTTCAACCCAAAAATCTACCAGTCCCTGAAGCAGCAACTGTTGTCTCTTGCGAAGGAGCCAATGTTCGCGTCCGGAACATCCATCAGCTACTTCACCGCTGACCAGGTAATATATGAGCCGGCAACCAATAAGGTATTCGTTGTTGGTGAATACATTTCCACAACGGCTACTGCGGCGAGCATGCTTGACTCCACCCGATATGTCATCATGGAATTCAAAATGAGCATGCAATCAGGCCGCCCAGTGATCAACTACTTTACCTCGTATCCAGGGCGACAACCCCATACTTTGAAATGGAAGGCAGCCAACAAAAATGCCGCGAAGGAAATCGACGAAACCGAAGCCTCTATTGAACAGGCTGTTAAGTCCGGGGGTGACAA
>NZ_JBHNMF010001493.1:0-602 GCF_048562965.1 Thiolapillus sp.
CCTATTGCCGCATCTCCAGTTACCTGCAGACCATGGCAAATCAGGGATACAATCCGCTGGTCGCCATTCAAATGGCCTTTTCGGGACAGCTCTATGCTGATAGGGGTGAGTAGTTACTCAAAAAGGAGCTATCCTTTGTTCCGAACCCGCCAGATATTGAACGACTGGCTCACGCAAAACCTGGAGGAAGCATAACGCCATGGTTATCCACCCACAAGCCCGTACAACACCAAAGCTGCGTGCTGAGATCAAGGCTCAACGTGATCGTAAGCAGGTGGATCTTGCCAAGCAATACAATGTTACACCACAGACTATCCGGAAATGGCAAAACCGGGATGAGTTCACCGACAAAAGCCATCGTCCTCATCGCCTGCAAACCAAACTCAGCGAACACCAGGAAATGCTGGTGGTCGAGTTGCGCAAGCTGCTGTTATTGCCTCTGGATGATCTGTTGGTCATTGTCCGAGAATTCATCCACCCAGAGGCTACCCGCTCAGGCATCCACCGTACCCTACGTCGCCATGGGGTCTCCCACCTCAACGCGCTGTTACGCGCAGAAAATGAAGAAGAAGCACAACCTGCCAAGCGCAAAACCTTCAAGG
>NZ_JBHNMF010001494.1:0-602 GCF_048562965.1 Thiolapillus sp.
CGCCACCGCCTGCCTCTATGGCATCACCGAGGCCGCCGTGCTGGCCGCAGGCTACGCCCCTGCTGTCGGCTTCATCCACACCGGCAAACCGCTCTCTTTCGTGTATGACATTGCCGACATCTACAAATTTGATACCGTCGTCCCTGAAGCCTTCAGGATCGCCGCGTCCAGCCCTGCCAACCCCGACAAGGTCGTGCGCCTCGCCTGCCGCGACATCTTCCGGGAAACCAACATCCTCAAAAAAATTATCCCCGGCATTGAAGATGTCCTCTCCGCCGGCGGCATCCAGACGCCTGAGCCGCCAAAGGCGTCTGTTCCCCCCGCCATTCCCGAACCCAAGGGTATTGGCGATGCAGGGCATCGCGGAGGCTGATCGTGGCTATGCTCATCGTCGTCACCGAAGCTGTTCCGCCCCGCCTGCGTGGCCGCCTCGCCGTCTGGCTGCTTGAAGTTCGCGCCGGCGTCTATCTCGGCAACGTCTCCAGGCGCGTGCGCGAGATGCTCTGGGAACACTGCGAGGCTTTGATGGAAGACGGCAACATCGTCATGGCCTGGCAGACCAATACCGAATCTGGCTTTGATTTTCAGACACTTGGAAAGAA
>NZ_JBHNMF010001495.1:0-601 GCF_048562965.1 Thiolapillus sp.
ACGACAATATCCTTGTCAAGGCAGGTGATTAATTAATTCAGTATATTGGCATGCGCTAATTATCTGGAGCTGCCCGAAAAAGATAGCTATTTATAGACGGTAACTAACTAGAGTTTAGAGTTTCAGAGGAGAAAAACCACTAAAAATCTCAAAAAATAGTTGACATAGCAAGGCGCGGCCTCTCAGAAGAGAAATCAACCGCTGCCAGCCATGGAGAGCGAAGCGAAGGCTGGTAGACCCCAGTAGCCGCGAGGCCGCACTGTTTTCCCGGCGTGCCTTGCGCCAGAGGGAAAACAAAGTAGGCCTCCGAACGTGGCGTCCAGTCATTGGGAGCCAAGTACGGAGCAGCAACGAGCTTGCGAAGTTGTTGCGTAGTGCTTGGTGACCAGGACGGCTGGGGCACAAATAGGTTGTCAAAGGCCGAGTCGATTTTGGGGACTGGGATGTCCCAAAATCTATCACGAGGCCGAAGACACACTTGACAAACTTCTGGAGGCCGCTATGGACGCGAAAGGATATAGCCGTATCCCCCGCGAACTGTGTTATTGGATAACATTTTTGGCAGAAGCGCTACCCCTGAGATCCGTGGGTACCTTCATTG
>NZ_JBHNMF010001496.1:0-601 GCF_048562965.1 Thiolapillus sp.
GGCCAATCATTATCTGTTTGAACCGGTGGCCTGCACACCGGCTTCCGGATGGGAGAAGGGGCAGGTTGAAAATCAGGTGGGGAATGTGCGGGAATGGCTGTTCAGTCCCCGGCCCCGGTTCAAGGATCTGGCTGAACTGAATGCCTGGCTGGAACAACACGGTTCACGCATCGTTCAGTCCGACAGTGGGGAGGGATGGAGCAGTGAGAAGGTTGAAAAGGCCTTCAATCTGAAGGCCGGTATCTACAACATTTATACGGCCTCGCCGGCTGATAAGAAGCGGGCCAGCTTTGGCGTGATCGTACACGCCGACAAGGACTCCGTGTACCAGCAATGCGGGAAAAAATTATTATGCATTCGCGCAATGATTTCGATAGAGTACCTGGAGTAGGGAGTATAAAGAGCATTGAATACAATGCTGACGGTCGGGCCGTTACATCTGACTCCTCGATAAAGCAGGCCCGTAGTCGCTCCCGCTGATTTTAGTTTAGCGTAGAAACCCACGTCCTTAGGACGTGGTCATGAGTGATAGGCTCAGCCTGTCACGACTGATACGGCCCATGTTACAACCCGAAACTGAGTTGTCCCCACAACTGAATTA
>NZ_JBHNMF010001497.1:0-601 GCF_048562965.1 Thiolapillus sp.
CCTTGCTATGTCAACTATTTTTTGAGATTTTTAGTGGTTTTTCTCCTCTGAAACTCTAAACTCTAGCAGGGGTAAGAATGATGAAAAAACGTTTCCAGATACTTGCCATGGAGGATGCCTGGGATGGTTTCCTCAAACTCAAGAAATTCAGGCTGCAGCATGAGTGCCACGCCGACGGCTGGTGCGATGAAATCCTGCGTGAGCGGGTTGAGGGCAAGCATGCTGTTTCCGTGCTGCTCTATGATCCCACGGAAGACACCGTAGTGCTCATCGAGCAGTTTCGCATCGGCGCCCTGGGCCATGCGGATGATCCCTGGCTGCTGGAGACCGTGGGTGGCTACATGGAGGAAGGCGAGGATGCCGAAGCGGTAGCCCGCCGTGAAACCCGGGAAGAAACCGGTTGCGAGCTGCTCGACCTTGAATTCATCGGCAGTTTCTTCACCACACCGGGCTGGTGTGGCGAGCGGATATCACTGTACTGCGGACGTGTGGACAGCACCCGGGCGGACGGCGTGCATGGGCTGGACCATGAAGGGGAGGATATTCTGGTGCAGGTCATGTCCCGTGAGCAGGCCCAGTCAGAACTTTTCCGGCGCGCCAA
>NZ_JBHNMF010001498.1:0-598 GCF_048562965.1 Thiolapillus sp.
TTGTTGCGTAGTGCTTGGTGACCAGGACGGCTGGGGCACCAATAGGTTGTCAAAGGCCGAGTCGATTTTGGGGACTGGGATGTCCCAAAATCTATCACGAGGCCGAAGACACGCTTGATAGCCTTCGATGAGATGGGTCGTGTTACTGGGAGAACCCTGCAGGATGAAGGATGTACGGTGAGCCATGCCGATGAGACTGATTTCCTTGCGGATTTCCACTTTGCCTTTCATGGCTTTTCCATAGGGGCTCATGTCGGCCACCTGGCCTACGAAACCGGAAGTGCAGGCCTGGCCGCCGGTGTTGGAATAGACCTGCGTATCGAGAATCAGGATCTTGACCGGCATGCCCGATGCCAGTGCCCGGGACAGATTCTGGAAGCCGATATCGAACATGGCGCCGTCGCCACCGATGGAAACCACGGGCGGACAGAGCTGCCACCGCTGCCAGCCATGGAGAGCGAAGCGAAGGCTGGTAGACCCCAGTAGCCGCGAGGCCGCACTGCTTACCCGTCGTGCGCATAGCGCCAGAGGGGAAGCAAAGTAGGCATCCAAACGCGGCGTCCAGTCATTGGGAGCCAAGTACGGAGCAGCAACGAGC
>NZ_JBHNMF010001499.1:0-598 GCF_048562965.1 Thiolapillus sp.
CTGGGGGAGATTTACCGGTTTAAGCCAACAAACTCATGGTCTAGGGATCAACTGAACTACGATTCAGGAACGATCAAAAACATCCACTACGGAGACATTCACAAGGAGCTAAACCGCACGTTTAGAATAGATGACGAGGTCGTACCCTATGTGAATGACACACTAGCAGATTCGGTGAAGGAAGATGCGTTCTGCGAAGAAGGCGATATTGTCCTTGCCGATGCGTCTGAGGATGTTGATGACATCGGCAAGGCTATTGAGATAGTCGACATAGGTGGTCAGCGGCTGGTTTCTGGCCTTCACACGATCTTGGCAAGTCGGATTGACCATCGAATTGTCGTTGGTTTTGGAGCGTACCTGTATGCATCCAGCGGGGTCAGAAAGCAAATTCAACAACGTGCGCAAGGAGCCAAGGTTCTTGGTATTTCAAAGACACAGCTTGCCGAGGTGGAGCTAGCGTATCCGACGGAAGCCCGCGAACAACAAAAAATCGCCCACTGCCTCTCCTCCCTTGATGAGGTGATCGGGCTGGAGTCGCACAAGCTCGACGCCCTCAAGAACCTCAAGAAAGGCCTGATGCAGCAGCTTTTCCCGCAGG
>NZ_JBHNMF010001500.1:0-597 GCF_048562965.1 Thiolapillus sp.
GAAGCAGCTCATCAAGAAGGCGCCTTTTATCATCACCAGGGTGCTGACGGATAATGGTAAAGAGTTTACGGATCGCTTTATCGCCAACGGAGAACGCAAACCCACCGGCCAGCATCCTTTACAGGCAGAAGGCATCAAGCGTGTCTTCGGCCTCGTGATAGATTTTGGGACATCCCAGTCCCCAAAATCGACTCGGCCTTTGACAACCCATTGGTGCCCCAGCCGTCCTGGTCACCAAGCACTACGCAACAACTTCGCAAGCTCGTTGCTGCTCCGTACTTGGCTCCCAATGACTGGACGCCGCGTTCGGAGGCCTACTTTGTTTTCCCTCTGGCGCAAGGCACGCCGGGAAAACAGTGCGGCCTCGCGGCTACTGGGGTCTACCAGCCTTCGCTTCGCTCTCCATGGCTGGCAGCGTAGGTTATTGATGAATGAAGCCTGATTTTACTGTATAATACAGTGTGTTAAGCCATTGATTACATGTCAAGTCCCGATAGATCATAGATTTTCTTTTTGAATAATTCCGGTTGTTTTTTGTGCCAATCCTTAAGCGCCTGAATGGGCGTGATGTGCCCGATGTTTTTCTGCGGGACATGG
>NZ_JBHNMF010001501.1:0-597 GCF_048562965.1 Thiolapillus sp.
CCTCGCCCACAGGTTTGATGCGCGCCATCACGTCATCTTCGGCGGCAGCCACGGTAACAGATCCCATGGCAGCGATGGCCAGGAGAGACAAAACGGTAGAAGGAAGTTTCTTTGCCACAATTATATCCTCAGGTCTGGGGCCGGGTGTTCCGGGAACACCCAACAGTAACCTGAATCCGTGACTTCGGCAGCCACCTGAAAGTCGTTCGCCCGATGATAATCGCGTAAAATTGCAGTTCCAGTGATTTTCATGATTTCACCCAAGGGGTGAACTGCCAATGACATTCATCTTCGAGCAAAGCGACACGGAAATCTACGCCTCCCATGCCGGCCTGGTGGTAGCCGGCCCCATCATCAATCGCCACAGTGGGCTGAAAAAGCGCCTCAAGTCCATCCCCCTGCGCCACGGCATAGCCCATATCGACCTGGTCCGGACCTATCTTGGACTGCTGTGCCAGGGCAAGAACGACTTCGAGGCCGTAGGTAACTACTCACCCCTAAGATGAGTACAAGCCTGCCTCCATGGATCTACAATCGCTTTTTCATGTCTGTAGAGGCTTGACATCATAGTACGCCGAGTCTATGCTATTGACCCAA
>NZ_JBHNMF010001502.1:0-595 GCF_048562965.1 Thiolapillus sp.
AAATGGCATGATAAAGGCGTTTTTTGTTGCCTCTTCCGTTTGAATATGATCCATCTGCTTTGGAATCCTTGCAGCAAGTTCCTTTATCCCGTCGATTAAATCCATATGGTTTCCCCCCCCCGTATCAGGAATATGTCAACCTTACAAGCGTGTCTTCGGCCACGTGATAGATTTTGGGACATCCCAGCCCCCAAAATCGACTCGGCCTTTGACAACCTATTGGTGCCCCAGCCGTCCTGGTCACCAAGCACTGCGCAACAACTTCGCAAGCTCGTTGCTGCTCCGTACTTGGCTCCCATATGACTGGACGCCGCGTTCGGAGGCCTACTTTGTTTTCCCTCTGGCGCAAGGCACGCCGGGAAAACAGTGCGGCCTCGCGGCTACTGGGGTCTACCAGCCCTCGCTTCGCTCTCCATGGCTGGCAGCGGCAGCATCGGCACCCTCTTCAGTAGCTGGCGGAGCCGTAGCACCTAACTCAACCGCGCCGATGTCGCAATGGTCACCGTGTGGCCGTCTGTAACCCCTGGCATCCAGGGGCAGACAGGTATCATCGTCACCCGCATCAATGAGACCGGAGTTACTGGCAGGCATATTC
>NZ_JBHNMF010001503.1:0-595 GCF_048562965.1 Thiolapillus sp.
CAGCGCCAGCTCTACACCAGATACTTGCCAGGGACTCTTGATTCCCAGTATCTGGGCATATAGGTCTTTGTCTCTCATAGGGGATTACGATAATCTACCCACTCCATTTGGGGAAGAGCCGATGTTTTTTATCACCCCGGCCCGCACCGGAATAATATTTAGCAGGCTCAAGCGGGAAAGATCCACACGGAGGTGCTCAGACAATCATATGGAAGAGCTGCCGGAGACTTCAACTTCGTCAATGCTGTGGACTGATGCGCCCATCTGTTCAATTGCTGTTTTGATTTCGTCGAAACTGATGTCTCTGCCTTCGATTGTCACAATAGTGCTTTCTGTTTTCTTGTCCACTTCGGTAACAGTCAGTCTCACACGATAGTCCTCCCCGATGCCTGCCAGGGACAGAGAAAAATCCAGAGCATTCGGCTGATGAGGCTTTAGTACATCAAGTACCAGTTTACGTGTTTGTGGCATGGAGAATTCTCAGCATGATTCCGCCAGAATGGAGAAAGTATTTTTTGAATTGAGGATGTATGGCCATTCCAGTCACTGGGGAAAGATTTGAGCCGTCGCTTCTCATATTAGTACAAATTTGCGG
>NZ_JBHNMF010001504.1:0-595 GCF_048562965.1 Thiolapillus sp.
AGATCATAATTGTACCATCCTGCACCGGATTTCTCATCGTCTTTTTTCGGTTTTTCAATTGAATTTCAATGACTTGGCATTTATAGACGGGAACTAGCTAGTGTTGAACCCGAATTCTGTGGATGCTCTGGTCTGATCTAGTGGACTGCTATGACCTTTTGCGGATTTTTTATTGGAGGTCCCTGAGGATCCGTAGAACGAGTTAAAGGCCCCCATGAATTCTTATGGAATTATCGTCTAAATGCTGTTTACAGGCAATTCTGTAGCGTGTTCTTTCTCGGAACTCTATCAAGTCTTTGAAAAATATACGAATATCTGGAGCACCTGTGGGTTATCTGGACTTCGCAGTGACGGTGAGCGGGAGGCAGGGGAAATACAGTGTGGCTGGTTTACTGGCAGGGTGGGGAGATCCGGGGGCCCGCATCGCCCGTGGTGGCCGCCAGTCGGACATGGCGGCACGTATCGACGTGTCCGTGCCGACGATTGTCAAGATAGTTGTCCTATTTTCTACGCTACTTTCTCTCTAACTTCCTGTTCTTCTGTCTCTGATTTCTCCGGGTTCAACCAGACTTCACTCACTGGTTCCCAGTTTCGT
>NZ_JBHNMF010001505.1:0-595 GCF_048562965.1 Thiolapillus sp.
CGTTTTCGTGCACTGGAGCGGACAAGCAAAGGGCCGAATGATGGGAGCCGTATGACGCGAGAGTGTCACGTACGGTTCTGCGAGGGGCTGGCGGTGAGATTCCGCCGGTCTACTCACCCCTATTTGGCCTCAACCGTTCGCGGTACTTTCTACTACCTGTACCTGATCGAAGACATTTTCAGCCGCAAGATCGTGGGCTGGGAAATTCATGAAAGAGAAAGTGCCGAGCATGCCAGTCAACTCATTAGAAAGGCCTGCCTGGCCGAGAACATCCATCAGGAAGGATTGGTGCTGCATTCGGATAACGGCAGCCCCATGAAGGGAGCAACCATGTTGGCGACATTGCAAAAGTTGGGTGTGGTGCCGTCCTTTAGCCGCCCTTCCGTCAGTGATGACAACCCTTTTTCTGAAAGTTTATTTCGCACGTTGAAGTACACCCCATCCTTTCCGAATCAGCCATTTGGAGGACTGGATGCCGCAAGGGAATGGGTACACAGCTTCGTTGAATGGTACAACTACCAGCATCGTCATAGTGCGATTCGCTATGTGACGCCCAATCAACGGCACAGTGGCGAAGAGATGACCATTCTGGAAC
>NZ_JBHNMF010001506.1:0-594 GCF_048562965.1 Thiolapillus sp.
AGATTTTGGGACATCCCAGTCCCCAAAATCGACTCGGCCTTTGACAACCTATTGGTGCCCCAGCCGTCCTGGTCACCAAGCACTACGCAACAACTTCGCAAGCTCGTTGCTGCTCCGTACTTGTCTCCCAATGACTGGACGCCGCGTTCAGAGGCCTACTTTGTTTTCCCTCTGGCGCAAGGCACGCCGGGAAAACAGTGCGGCCTCGCGGCTACTGGGGTCTACCAGCCTTCGCTTCGCTCTCCATGGCTGGCAGCGTAGGGGTCTTCCGGAAAAGGACGCCCGGTTGCCTTTTCCACCACAGCCAGGAAACGTTCACTGATGTCCCGCAGGTTGTCCGCAGACAGATCCACATCCTCGGTAACATGAGCTCTTTCCTTGACCTTGTTGAATTCCTCGTCAAACAGTTCGTCCGCGATACCCAGCGCCACTTTCCCGAACAGTTGGATAAAACGGCGGTAGGAATCGTAGCCAACAAGCGTGTCTTCGGCCTCGTGATAGATTTTGGGACATCCCAGTCCCCAAAATCGACTCGGCCTTTGACAACCTATTGGTGCCCCAGCCGTCCTGGTCACCAAGCACTGCGCAACAACT
>NZ_JBHNMF010001507.1:0-594 GCF_048562965.1 Thiolapillus sp.
GTTTCTTTACCGGTGTTGACCCGTCTGGTTCCTGGCATGGGCAATACGGGAAAACTGATAGCGGCGCAAACCCTGATACGAGCGATCTATCGCTTGCTGGATGGGCGCAAGGTGCGTGTTCTTGTCGATAGTTGGTACATGCGGCGAGTATTCATCGAATCCATGTTGGCGCGTGGGTTTGATGTGATTGGTCAGGTCAGGATTGATACCTGGTTGTGTGATGAACCTCCCAAGCGTCAGAAAGGCCAACGAGGAAGACCAAGAAAATACGGGAGAAAGTACACACCCAAACGCATTGCGCATTTGAAACGCACGGTGGTGACATTGCCTCTGTATGGAAAGGAACAGGAGGTGCGTTATCGGAGTAAGGTATTGATGGCCCGTTTTCTGAAAGGGCGCCTGGTTCGAGTAGTCTGGTGTGAACTCAAGAGTGAAGCCGGCCATTGGAAGAAGGCCCATCTCCTGTTGAGTACCTGTCAAGTCCCGATAGATCATAGATTTTCTTTTTGAATAATTCCGGTTGTTTTTTGTGCCAATCCTAATAAGCGCCTGAATGGGCGTGATGTGCCCGATGTTTTTCTGCGGGACATGGTA
>NZ_JBHNMF010001508.1:0-241 GCF_048562965.1 Thiolapillus sp.
TGGACGAGACCTCATTGCGGGTGGACCGCAAGAACCACTGGATCCATGTCTGCTCGGCAGGCCATATCACCTATAAATTCCTCCATCCCAAGCGCGGTCTGGCAGCCATTGAGGCGAGCGAGGTCATCCCTCGATATGGCGGCGTGATCATCCATGACTGTTGGGCCTCTTATCTCTCGTATGACCAATGCGGCCATGGGCTGTGTGGTTCGCACCTGCTGCGCGAGCTCACCTTCGTCAT
>NZ_JBHNMF010001508.1:251-593 GCF_048562965.1 Thiolapillus sp.
CCTGGGCGGCCAATATGAAGCGCCTGCTCCAGGAAACCTGCGCCATTGTCGCCAAACGCCAATCGAAGCGCCTGACCGGGAATGAGTACAAAAATCTGCAGAAACGCTACCGCAATATCCCCACCCGCGGTGCAAAGCAGCTCCCGCCTATCCCGCTCAGACAAAACGGCAAACGGGGCCGGGTCGCCAAATCCGATGCGCACAACCTGTGGGAACGACTGAGGGCCTCGGAAAAAATAGATTACCCCAATTTTGTAATCGGATTGATTGTGACAAACCATGATTCCAGATCAGGTTTTCTGTCAAATCGTTTTTCCAATTCACGCATGGCATGCTTACTCA
>NZ_JBHNMF010001509.1:0-591 GCF_048562965.1 Thiolapillus sp.
AGTGCTTGGTGACCAGGACGGCTGGGGCACAAATAGGTTGTCAAAGGCCGAGTCGATTTTGGGGACTGGGATGTCCCAAAATCTATCACGAGGCCGAAGACACGCTTGGCGCTCTTCCTCCCAGCCCAGGAAATAGTACAGGGGATACTGGGAGCGCAATCCGCGGGTCAGTTTCTGCAGGGTTTTCTTGTTACCTGAGCTCACAGAGGTTTCCTTCCTGGTAGGTTATTGGACCATAGATTTCCCGGAACGGGATGTTCATCGCGCAAGGCTGTCTTCTGCAGCCAGAATCCGGTCGTAGATTTCCCAGGCCGATGCCGCTTCTTCGGGTGTGACTTTCTGCGTGGCATAGCCGCCCTGCATGACCAGGAAATCGCCCGGCACGACTGTCTCGTCCTGCATGAGGAACAGGCTGACTTCCCGTTGCACACCTTTCGCCTCGCAACAGGCCATGAAACCGTCGACAGACAGCACCCGCATGGGGATTCCCAGACACATTCCTCTATACCACCATTGGTCAGTATTTAACGGCAGATCATCCAGTTATTGACATTCGTCAATATGGGCACCGATAAATGTACTATACATTAA
>NZ_JBHNMF010001510.1:0-591 GCF_048562965.1 Thiolapillus sp.
GGTCCTGGTAGCCGGCGCGGCTGGGCAAGTTCATGGGGTCTGTCATGTGGGTCCTCGTTGGTGTAGCATGGTCAGTGTTCTGCAACTCTACATGAAAGGCTCGAAATGGTAAACATCACATTTTATCTGCACCTGCAACCGGGCAACTATGGCGAAGGCCCTGCGCCACTGCTGGCAGTACCCCCTTTGGCTTCGCATGACATCGCCACGCCACCTTCTGCGTTTCCGGATGAAACCGCACTGGTCGCACTGACCGGGCAGAAGATCCCCGAAGGGAAGTGCCTGCTGCGTATCGCCTCTACCGAAGATGTTTACTACGCCTATACCGTGATTGGTGACGCCACGGTGTCCAACCGCGCGCTGTACCTCCCGGCACACTGCGTAGAGTACCTTGGCATCCCGGCAGACCGTAATCATGACCGGTACATCAGCGTGAAATCCGTATGAGTTTTACTTACGATTCAACCACTAAGATAGTCACACAGACCGGTACTGATACCGCGTTACCCACCAGCGCGGGCAATGGGTTCACTCTCCCGGTGAATATGCCCAAGTTCTACGTAATCAGGCTGGATGATGGCGTGACGCTGA
>NZ_JBHNMF010001511.1:0-590 GCF_048562965.1 Thiolapillus sp.
TTAGTCCGGTGCTGGCCAACCTTTTTCTGCATTACACACTGGATCGCTGGATCAAAACGCATTGTCGAAGCGTGCGGCTGTGTCGCTATGCCGATGATGGGGTGATCCACTGTAAAAGCCAACGTCAAGCTGAATGGGTACTTGCCCAAATCAGCCAGCGGTTGGTGGATTGCGGCTTGCTGATCCATCCAGGGAAAACGCGTATTGTGTATTGTAAAGATGTCAACCGACAGCAGGAGCACGAGAGTATCGAGTTCAGCTTTCTGGGCTACAGCTTCCGTCCTCGAAAAGCGGTAGACAAATACGGGCGCGTTTACGTCAACTTTTCACCAGCGGTGAGCCCAGCAGCATTGAAGAGCATGCGGCAGGAAATCCGCAGTTGGCACTTGCAGTTGAAAAACGACAAGTCGCTGATGGATTTGTCGCGTATGTTTAATCCGATATTGCGGGGCTGGTGGCAGTACTACGGGCGGTTCTATCGCTCGAAGCTGGCGATTATCGGCGAGCATCTGGATGGTTACCTGGTTCGATGGCTGATGCGCAAGTTCAAATACTTCGCGGGTCATAAAACCAGAGCATGGCGATATATC
>NZ_JBHNMF010001512.1:0-590 GCF_048562965.1 Thiolapillus sp.
GCCGGAACGTGGCCAAGATAGCCCGATAGCCCATTTCTCGTGCCAAGGTACTCGCCGAGAGAAGTAATTCTCGTGTTTTTCGCTCTCCCGGGGCTCTGGAGGATGTTTTTTCGACGGAACAGACGCGCCGGCCCCTCAGCACCGGAGTCTGATCGGTTGTGTCAACGTTGCCGGATGTAATAGGGTTTATCCAGGGGGTGACCAGGCAGGGTGCTGCTTGAGATTGGCCAGGATCTGAGCGATGTCGCTGGCGTAGGGGTATGCTTCCGAGAAGGACAGCCAGACTTTGCGTGCTGTCAGGCGCAGGCGGGCGCCGATTTTCAGCAGCTTCAGACGGATCGTCGTGCTCTGGGCCTTGGCGAACGCCGTACCGGTCAGCCCCAGCCGGCGCAGGCCATGCAGCAGGACATAGGCAAAGGAAGAGAAGTACAGCCGCAGTTGGTTCGCCCGCAGGGTGGCACTGCTGGTACGATCGGCGAACAGTCCCAGTTGCTGTTCTTTGATACGATTTTCCATCTCCCCTCGGGCACAGTAAAGATCTTCGTATAAATATTGGGCATCTGCGTCACGGGGGCTCAGGTTGGTGACGA
>NZ_JBHNMF010001513.1:0-590 GCF_048562965.1 Thiolapillus sp.
CGACGGCTCCCACTTGGGGGCTGTCATCCAAGGCTTGAACGGAATGGGCAACGAAGGTCTGTGAGGCGACCCGCTGAATCGCATACCAACCATCTGCCGCTACGATGGGGCCGTCGTAGCGGATCGACGGATTGGCTGGATACAGTCGCCCGTCAGTGTCTGTCGATTGAAACAGTGCCTGGGCCCGGTCGGAGGGCTCACTACAACCGGCATCTTGGCTCTGGCGGGGCAGGGTGATCGCATAGCGGGCGTTGCGCGTGGCGGTACCCGGCACCCGAGTAATCGCCCCCATCTCGACCAGGCCCGCGATATCCCTGCCGGCGGTACGCGCCGGGCACTTGGTGATCTTGGTGTAATCCTTTGGCGTAATCCCGCGAGCGATTCGATCCGGTCCGCGCCGAAACACGACGTCAAACGCTTTTTGCTGACGCGCATTGAGCTTGCCGCTGAATCGCTCGAAGAAGCGAGTTTTATCCAGGATGAAATCGACCTGCTTGAGCGCGATCTGCTGCGCATCCACTGCCATCTTGGTAAAGAAATCCAGCCAAGGCTGGATATTGCCGTCTCCGCGTGAAGCATTGGCAAGCTCT
>NZ_JBHNMF010001514.1:0-590 GCF_048562965.1 Thiolapillus sp.
GAAGTTGTTGCGTAGTGCTGGGTGACCAGGACGGCTGGGGCACGAATAGGTTGTCAAAGGCCGAGTCGATTTTGGGGACTGGGATGTCCCAAAATTTATCACGAGGTCGAAGACACGCTTGTGTAAAATGTTGAACTAAACCGCTTCGCGGTAGCTCCCCAAGCCCACCCTTCGGGAGATTATCGACCACACTTTGTTAAGACCGATCCTGGTCTCAACAAAGGAGAAGTTCGATGACATCCCTACGCCAACAAATGATCGATGCCATGCAGCAGCGTGGTTTTTCACCCCGCACTCATCAAAGCTATCTGGCCGCCGTGAGGGCGTTGGCAACGTATTTCCATAAGCCGCCGGACCAGCTTCAGCAAGCTCAGATCCAGGACTATTTTGTTTACCTGGTCAAAGAGCGCCATTTGAGTGCAGCCAGTTGCCGTTTGTACCTCAATGGTATTCGTTTTTTGTATTTACAGGTACTAGAGTTTAGAGTAAGCAACATTGTTCCACCGTATATTTTCGGGTGAAATAAAGTTGCTATTTTGTTCATACTGCCCGTTAGAGCTTGTTCTATACGCTGATTGCTGCATCCTGCT
>NZ_JBHNMF010001515.1:0-590 GCF_048562965.1 Thiolapillus sp.
GCACAGGCTGAAGCTCACAAAGAAATGCAGGAAAGACAACGCATACAAAATGCTTTGAACACAATTGACAGTGGAAGTATAAACAAACAAGAATTAATTGAATTTCTGAACAATTATTAGAGGGTAATAACGATGAGAAAACTTATTTTTCCAATGGTTTTAACGGCAGTATTCTTAACAGGATGCGAGGAAGATGCAAGGTCAGTAGATTATTACCTTAACCATCCTGCAGAGAGACAAAGTAAATCAGAAAGTTGCTATGATCGTAATGACACAAAAAGTGATGGTTGTATAAATGCACATAAAGCAGATATTAAACATGTGCTTGGATTAGAAAATATAGAGAAAAGACAACAAGAAGCAAAGGAGGCATTTGATTTATTAAATAAATCACTCAATAAGTAGGCGTTATAAATGGCTTATACTATATATACGGATATAGGAACTATAATAGATAGATCCCTTTCCATAGCAATGGTTCAGCAAACAAAGTTCATTATGGGTTGGTTAAAGCCGATTTTTAATAATGTCCTAATAATATATTTTGCGCTTTGGGGAATCGCGCATATGCTTGGTAAGATAGATGAGCT
>NZ_JBHNMF010001516.1:0-589 GCF_048562965.1 Thiolapillus sp.
GTCATCTTGCAGCAACTCACAGTCCCCGTCATCAAAATCCGCCCAGACTTCGTAGTGATACCTTGGCATATCGGCCATTTGTATGACCTCAATCCGAGTCACGGTTAGCAATTTCAATTTTTCCTGTTTAGCAGGGCGTGGGCATGGCTTGGGTGCGGGCCTCAACTCACGCAACCGTTTGTGGTGCTGTTGTCGCTCATAGTCCGGCGAAAATTCAGGGCTACTTTCTGGCATAATAGGTCGCTCCAGTGTTGGCCAATTGGTGTTGCGCAACGCTCGACGTACGCCACTGACCAGGTGTGCCCAAGTAGTTCTGTCTGGGGCTATTGGTTGTCAAACATATCTATGGTTTTTGTACATCGAGGCGTTGGTATTGCCTCCCCACGCTGCACAAAGGCCGTACAGATTGGTCGCCCTGATTCGTCATAGGTCCATTCTTGAGGGTATTCATCATCCTCTACGTCGATCCGAAACGTCTTGGCCAGTATCTCACATGATTCGCCCTCATCCCGGGCGCATTCGCTGCACCATGTCTCATAAAACGAGGCGCCTTCTGTTCCCGATGATGGCCGGTATTTTTTAACCATGG
>NZ_JBHNMF010001517.1:0-588 GCF_048562965.1 Thiolapillus sp.
TTGCCCGACGATTTCAGCCGTTGCCGTGTCCAGGTCTGTGCCGGGCGCGCAATCCACCCAATGCACAAGAATGTGATCGCCTTTGATATCGATGGTGAGGGTTCCGGGCGTGAGTGTAATGCTGTTTGCCAGCAACAGGCGGCCCAGATCCGATTTCAGCCGTGTTTTCACTTCCACAACGGCAGGACGAATGGGCAAGGAGGGTGAAAGCACCCGGCGCGCCATGTCGACATTTGCACGCAGCAAAGCCAATGAAAACACGCCCAGGTAACGAAGCATGGAGACAAAGGAAGCAAACGACCAGCGCACGCCGTCCAGCAGGGCCAGACGCGGTGCAGCCAGCAGGGTCACGACACCGCTGACGAGCAAACCTGCCATCAGTTCCTCACCTTTCAGGCTGCCGGTGAGCAGCAGCCAGAGCAGGAACGAGATGACAAAGGTAAAAATATTGCGTGGCAAAACATTCCCGGCCACTGCGCGATTCCCCCGCTGCCAGCCATGGAGAGCGAAGCGAAGGCTGGTAGACCCCAGTAGCCGCGAGGCCGCACTGTTTTCCCGGCGTGCCTTGCGCCAGAGGGAAAACAAAGT
>NZ_JBHNMF010001518.1:0-586 GCF_048562965.1 Thiolapillus sp.
GCCGGGTCGAATGCCCCAGCTGTGGGATTCGCGTGGAACAAATGCCCTGGGCCATGGGGAAACGGCCACTGACCAGAGCCTATGGCTGGTTTCTGGCGAGCTGGGCCAGGCGGCTCTCCTGGAAGGAGACGGCGGAAGTCTTCCGAACCTCCTGGGAAAGCGTATTCCGCTCCGTGGAGATGGCGCAAGCGTGTCTTCGGCCTCGTGATAGATTTTGGAACATCCCAGTCCCCAAAATCGACTCGGCCTTTGACAACCTATTTGTGCCCCAGCCGTCCTGGTCACCAAGCACTGCGCAACAACTTCGCAAGCTCGTTGCTGCTCCGTACTTGGCTCCCATATGACTGGACGCCGCGTTCGGATGCCTACTTTGTTTTCCCTCTGGCGCAAGGCACGCCGGGAAAACAGTGCGGCCTCGCGGCTACTGGGGTCTACCAGCCTTCGCTTCGCTCTCCATAGTTGGCAGCGGTTGAATGGGGTCGTGCCCACCAGGATCTCAGCGGGGTGCAGGCCATCGGCATTGATGAGATTGCCTGGAAGAAAGGGCACAAGTACCTGACGCTGGTTTACCAGATCGACGCCCACT
>NZ_JBHNMF010001519.1:0-586 GCF_048562965.1 Thiolapillus sp.
AGAAAGTGGCCCGGATGCTGCGAGGTCATCGGCCGCTGTTGCTCAACTGGTTCCGGGCCAGGGGGCAGCTTTCCAGTGGTGTTGTGGGGGGTTTCAACACCAAGGCAAAACTGACCTCCAGAAAATCCTTCGGTTTTCGGACGTATCGGGGCGCGGAAATCGCTTTGTATCATGCACTTGGTGCTTTACCCGAGCCTGAGGTTACCCACAAATTCTGCTGAGGAGCCATAATTCTCGTGGGCTTCATTGGCATGGAAAAGGAGGCAAACAGGAACGTGAACTTGCCTTGAAATACGACAACTTGGCAGATCGTTTGTACCACGACTATCCCTATGTAGCAGTGGTTGTGAAGGAAATTGCGAAATCCTATACATATGAAGCTAAATGTCGGGACACAGAGGCGGGTACCGAAAAGAGATTGCGCACTCCAGTGGGTTCTTGGTAAAACCAAGTGTGTCTTCGACCTCGTGATAGGTGTAAGCGCCCCAGAATCGACACCTTTTTTCAGAACACCATCAGCCACAGACTTTCTCCTGTCCCACCACAACGCAGGAGAATGCCATGGCCCCGACCGACAGTACTGACC
>NZ_JBHNMF010001520.1:0-585 GCF_048562965.1 Thiolapillus sp.
CTGTCTACGCTTCGCACCTGCCGTTACCGACACGCACGCAAGACTCGGCTACTCTCTCCCGGCCAGGTTTGAGAGGCGGGCCTTTCACCCACTTGGAAAGCACACAGCTTTCAGGACGCACGCCCGGAAATTTCACCGTCCCACTGGAAATAGGCCTCTTTTTGGGCTCTTCTCCGCTTTGATGAGTGAGCAAAATGTACAATAAATTGCTAATTACTAGAGTTTAGAGTAAGCAACATTGTTCCACCGTATATTTTCGGGTGAAATAAAGTTGCTATTTTGTTCATACTGCCCGTTAGAGCTTGTTCTATACGCTGATTGCTGCATCCTGCTCACTTCCTCGCCAATTGGGCGGTTCGAATTGTCTGCATTTACGGTTCCACCACTGCCGGACAGGGACATGGTGAAAAATCAGTAGCAGTCCTTTACGGATCTGCCCTGCCGTTGTGGGATTGTCCTTTCGCTAGGGCGAATGGCAACACAGTTGCCTGACGGTCTGATCATCCAGATAGCCCAATAATTGGATCAGACCATAACCCACCAAGGTCAGGTGCACCCAACGATGCAGCGTCTGGCGGGTTTGTT
>NZ_JBHNMF010001521.1:0-585 GCF_048562965.1 Thiolapillus sp.
CCTATTGCCGCATCTCCAGTTACCTGCAGACCATGGCAAATCAGGGATACAATCCGCTGGTCGCCATTCAAATGGCCTTTTCGGGACAGCTCTATGCTGATAGGGGTGAGTAGTTACGTTTGCGGAAACACCAACCCCGTTTCCATCCAGGCTGTGTGCCAGCAGCGTGTCATCGCCGCTGCCATCACCATTGGTATCTACTGCGACCTGCCATGTGGTAAAGCTGGCGTTGCCGCTGAAGATGACGGGCTGTTCCCGCTTGATGGATTCACTGCGCGCCAGCAGGATGGAAGACAGGAGATCGTTTGCTGTCGTGGTAACCGCATTCCTGTCCATCATGCCACGGAAACTGGGTACGGCCAGTGCTGTCAATATGCCCAGCACCGTGACCGTCATCAGTAGTTCAACGAGTGTAAAACCTTGTGTTCTCATTTTTCCCCACTAAGGGTAGAGTTCTAGAGTTTAGACCTGAATCCGTGATTCCAGAACGTCAAAACCCGCATTTTACCGACATGACTCGGCAGGAGCCTCTGTAATCGGCATGACATCGAAATATTTGTCTGGATGGATCAGCAAATTGATGCT
>NZ_JBHNMF010001522.1:0-583 GCF_048562965.1 Thiolapillus sp.
CCGGTTGGAGAACGCGCCTTGGTCTGGGTCGAAAAATACCTCGATGATGTGCGACCTCAACATGCCTTGCCATCCAGTCCAGACAATGTGTTCCTGGATGAGACCGGCAAGGTGCTCAATCCGCACAAAGTATCCAGAGCGGTTAAGAAATACGTCAAACAGGCTAACATCGATAAGATGGGTAGCTGCCATCTGTTCCGCCACACCATGGCGACGCTGATGCTGGAGAACGGCGCGGACATCCGCTTTATCCAGCAGATGCTTGGACACAGCCAGCTATCAATCACGGAAATCTATACCCATGTAGCGATCCACAAGCTGAAAGAGATCCATATCGCGACCCATCCGGCAAAGCTGAAAGAGGTAACGGAGCCGCATCAAAGTACCCAGAAAATGCCAGCGACCGAGGACGAACTGTTATCTGCTTTAGCTGCTGAGGCTGAGAAAGAAAATGAGACATCGCTACTCACCCCTATCAGCGTAGAGCTGTCCCGAAAAGGCCATTTGAATGGCGACCAGCGGATTGTATCCCTGATTTGCCATGGTCTGCAGGTAACTGGAGATGCGGCAATAGGCCTCGGCG
>NZ_JBHNMF010001523.1:0-582 GCF_048562965.1 Thiolapillus sp.
CGGCGCACCTTCGGTGGCATCAGACATGTCCATCGATTTCTCCTATGTCGTGAAATTCCAGGAGAAAGTCTGCACAGGGTCAGGTGGGGAAAACAGGTGTGGATTCTTGGGCGCTTACCTTCCACACATGTTCGGCCAGTTGCGGACGCCGGGCCTCGAACTTCTCTTTCGTGTCTATGGTGCCCTTGAGCCAGTGATAGACCTCATTGGAAGCCCGTATCTTGCGGATGATCTTCGGAATCCACTCCCTGGGTACATGGCAATCCGGGCAGGCAGCCTGCACACCAGAGGGGTTGGAAAAATGTATGGAAGTCTTGTATTCCTGATAGACATTGTCGTGCATCTCGTGGCAGGAAATGCAGAAGCTCAGGGTATTGGTCGCTTCCATGGCGGTGTTGAAACCACCCCAGAGCACCACGCCCAGCAATATCAAACCAATACTGCCCCATACTGTTCTTTTGTTGTAACTACTCACCCCTATCAGCATAGAGCTGTCCCGAAAAGGCCATTTGAATGGCGACCAGCGGATTGTATCCCTGATTTGCCATGGTCTGCAGGTAACTGGAGATGCGGCAATAGGCC
>NZ_JBHNMF010001524.1:0-581 GCF_048562965.1 Thiolapillus sp.
CGTATGGCCTTTGAGGTGAATCAGGTCTGGAATCTGGCCAATGAGGCCAGCTACGAAGCATGGCATGTGCCTGTACCGGAGGTAGGGTATATCCAGGGCGTGTGGCGTTCCGCTTTCGACATTCAGAAGGATATTCTGCCGATTCGCAAGGCGCGGGGCTTTATCCTTCCCTCGCATACCGTCCAGCAGGTTGTGGCGGAACACGCCGCCCGGCGGCGGCAGTTCAAAACGTCCAAGCTGCGCTGGCGGGCGTCCAGTGGTTCAAGACGCGCCCTGGGTTGGATACCCTTCAAGAAAGGCTCGGCCAAGTGGGTCAATGGCCAGGTGCGTTTCGCCGGGCATTACTTTCGCGTCTGGGACAGTTACGGCCTAGCAGATTACGAGTTTCGGGCCGGTTCGTTCGTGCAGGATGCGCGCGGGCGCTGGTATTTCAGCGTGTCGGTGGAATATCAGCCTAATGCCACCCCAAGCCGCAAGGCGGTAGGCGTGGATCTGGGGCTGAAGGATACAGCGACATGCAGTGATGGCGCAAAGCTGAAGGCGGGGCGTTTCTACCGCGATCTGGAAGATGCACTGGGTAA
>NZ_JBHNMF010001525.1:0-581 GCF_048562965.1 Thiolapillus sp.
TAGTCGATGAGCGCAGAGTCGAACAGCACGAACTCGAAATCGAGCTGCCGGATGGGGTCGTTGGGGTCTGGCGTCTTCTCCTGCCTGGCTTTGAGCTCCTGGGCAACATCGAGATAGACGCCCTTGAAGGCGCGCAGGTCATCTTCCGGCAGCAGTTTATCAATGGTCTCGCGCAGTTCAGGATCGAGATCGGTGTACTGGTCGAGCTGGGTACGGATGCGCTGCACTTCCCTGAAGCAGTTGATGAAGGTGGCGCGGGCCTCGTCACCCTTGAGGCTGGCGACTTCCCCGGGCCGGCAGTCCACGCCCTGGGATTGCATGAAGTCTTCGAGTTGCTGCACGGCTTCGCTCAGCTTTTCCACTACCACGGGGGCCGGGTCCACCAGCCAGATTTCCCGGGCCCGCTCGCCCGCCTCGCCGGAGAACAGGGCGATGGCATCGTCAACGGCTTTCCTCTGGTCGCGGAAGTCGAGGATGTTTCCGCAGGGCTTGGCGCCGTGCAGCACGCGGTTGGTGCGCGAGAAGGCCTGAATCAGGCCATGGTACTTGAGGTGCTTGTCCACATAAAGGGGGTTGATGTA
>NZ_JBHNMF010001526.1:0-579 GCF_048562965.1 Thiolapillus sp.
TGCACAGTTCCGACTTCAATTTTGCGGAACTGCTGAAGAATGGCTGGATCGACCTGAACAAGGCAGCGGTAGAAGCGGTGGCCATCGTCACGCCTCACGTGAAGAAGGGAACCATGTATTCCTACTTCCTCAATACCAACCAGCCTTCCAATGCGCTGCAGGGCCAGGTGCCTGACCAGATCAGCGGAAACTACAACTACAAGATGGGTGTTGCCCGGGTCAGGAAGATCGGCGAATCAAAGTACAAGCATGAGTTTACTCACATGTCTTTTGCACCACGCAATGTAGTCTAACCTCCCGGCTTACCGGGAAATCCCCAGGGGCGGCCATTGGCCGCCCTTTTTTTTGTGTCCAGGGATGGTCGGTATGCCGCTGGCGCAGGGCACTGAAAATGCCCCGGCATTGCCAGTATTTCCTCGATCCATGGGGGGTATACGCAGGATTGGCGTTTGTTGTGGTTAAATACACCAATACAATCAAACACAGGCCGTATTCTCATCATGTTCGACAAGGAAGACCTCCTGAAGTTGGCCAAAACGCCCATGCCTTTTGGCAAGTACCAGGGGCGGGTACTGATCG
>NZ_JBHNMF010001527.1:0-578 GCF_048562965.1 Thiolapillus sp.
TTTTCGATAAGGCGTAAAATTAAATTTCACTGCGCTGATGTATTGAGAGTAAGCCCTTGCAGTTCTGTAAACGTATCTACTGGCTGATGTGGTACCGTCGACGTCCAGGGTTGTCAAAGGGGTTGAGTCATTGATGCCTACCCGATTGTTCGTGTAATCCAGATAGAGTGTGGAAGTATCGAAGGCCTGATTGCCTGCAGCGGCATCTTTTCTGGCCACCAGGGAGCTTACTGAAATCTCGTTACCCGAATTTTGCAGCCCGATTCCGGCGATGTTGAAGCCGATATCATCTTTTTCGCATGAAACAAAGCCGGATGGCTCTATTTCTCGAATGCTGTAACCGCGGTTACAGATACTGGCTACTCGTCTTTGTAAAATTCTGGTATCGATACCCAGACGTACACCGCCGCTTTCACCGCCACCGGTGAGCCCTGACCCAGGAGCAACAACAACAGATGTGTAAGCGCCCAAGAATCCACACCTGTTTTCCCCACCTGACCCTGTGCAGACTTTCTCCTGGAATTTCACGACATAGGAGAAATCGATGGACATGTCTGATGCCACCGAAGGTGCGCCGT
>NZ_JBHNMF010001528.1:0-577 GCF_048562965.1 Thiolapillus sp.
GTTTATTATGCGGATCGGCTACGCGAGAGTTTCGACCCAGGATCAGAACCCCGATCTCCAGCTGGATGCCCTGAAGAAGGCCGGTTGCGAAGAGATTTTCCAGGAGAAGTTTTCCGGCAAGAACGCAGTTCGCCCCGAGTTGGAGAACTGTCTCAGAATGTTGCGCGGAGGCGATGTGCTGGTAGTGTGGCGCCTGGATCGTTTAGGGCGGTCATTGAAAGATCTGGTGGGAATTGTATCTACCCTGGAAAATCGAGGCGTGGGGTTTCAGTCCCTGACGGAGAATATCGATACTGTCAGTGCGGGAGGAAAACTTGTCTTCCATATCTTCGGGGCTTTGGCGGAATTTGAACATAGCCTGATTCGGGAAAGAACCGTGGCAGGCTTGGCGGCTGCCAGAGCCAGAGGACGAAAAGGCGGGCGAAAACCCAGCATGACTAAGAGTGATGTTCGGAAGGCAGCAGCGATGCTACGTGATCCACAGATGACGAAAACTGAAGTTGCACAGCATTTCAGGATTTCCCGCGTAACATTGAATAATTCGCTAAAACGCCATGGCTACCAGTACCCCCTTCCA
>NZ_JBHNMF010001529.1:0-576 GCF_048562965.1 Thiolapillus sp.
CTGCTTGGAACAGGCTGTTCAGCCCTTCCATTCGTGCGTTGGTATAGGTTGATGTCCATCGGCGAACTACACGCTCCGCATGGTTCTCCAAAGTCGCTAATGCCTTACGCACAGGCTCCAATAGCTCGCTGTCTCCAATGATTTCCCTGGCGTAACCAATGAACCGGGTTATCCTCCAACGAGCTGCCCTGGGTGTTTTGGCTAATCGTATCCAATCGAGACGCTCCTTGATTCGCCATGCAGTTGCTGTATCCAAGCCCTGATCTAGCAATTCAGCCAACGCCTTGAGTTGATTTGTTGTCAAATGATCTGCATCTCCCCGCTTGAGTACGCTCCAGCGCAGGTGTTTTGGCAAGGGTTTGACACGGCCTTCCCGTTTTCTTACCTCATCCAATGCACGAGTAAAGGTCTGCACAATATGGAACCAGTCCACTGTAACCTCTGCCTGGGGCAAGCTTTCTTTTATCCCCGCAAGAAAGGCGGGTGACATATCACATACCGCTTCCTGAATCACTGATGGCTCGCCTTTATGCGTTTTCAGGAAATCGGAAAATTCTGCCACGGTTTGCTTGCCCT
>NZ_JBHNMF010001530.1:0-576 GCF_048562965.1 Thiolapillus sp.
GTCCATAGCGGCCTCCAGAAGTTTGTGTTGATTTCTCTTCTGAGAGGCCGCGCCTTGCTATGTCAACTATTTTTTGAGATTTTTAGTGGTTTTTCTCCTCTGAAACTCTAAACTCTAGATTGTTATTTCTCCGAAATTAATTCAGTTGTGGGGACAACTCAGTTTCGGGTTGTAACATGGGCCGTATCAGTCGTGACAGGCTGAGCCTATCACTCATGACCACGTCCTAAGGACGTGGGTTTCTACGCTAAACTAAAGAAGGCTCTTCAGCAGAATCTGTGGGTAAACTCAGGCTCGGGTAAAGCACCAAGTGCATGATACAAAGCGATTTCCGCGCCCCGATACGTCCGAAAACCGAAGGATTTTCTGGAGGTCAGTTTTGCACGCTGATTAACATACTCGACCGTTCGATGTGCTGAAGACATCAGACCTGAAAGTTGCTCGTGCCTGGGCCATCAAGGAGATGTTTCGTGGTTTCTGGGATTACCGCTATGCGGGCTGGGCCAAACGGCATTTCGACCGCTGGTATGCCCGGGCCATACGCAGTCGCCTGACACCGATCAAGAAAAAGGCGAA
>NZ_JBHNMF010001531.1:0-576 GCF_048562965.1 Thiolapillus sp.
CGTTCGGAGGCCTACTTTGTTTTCCCTCTGGCGCAAGGCACGCCGGGAAAACAGTGCGGCCTCGCGGCTACTGGGGTCTACCAGCCTTCGCTTCGCTCTCCATGGCTGGCAGCGATGGAACTCTCGGTCAGTTCGAGCTCCAGCCACTCCGGCCGGCAGCCGGTTTCCCGCAGCACCGTTCGCACGACGTCCAGCAGGGAGTAGTCACCCAGCTGGCAGGCGGATATGTTGACCGCCACGCGGCCGGGGTTTTTCCCTTCGCTGTACCATTGGGTCACCTGGCGGCAGGCCGTGCGCAACACCCACTCACCCAGGGGGAGTATCAGTCCGCTGTCTTCCGCCAGCGCGATGAACTGATCCGGGGCCAGGCCACCGAGTTCGGGATGACGCCATCGCACCAGGGATTCGAAGCCAACCACATGGCCATCCTTGAGACTGATCTGCGGCTGATAATGCAACAAGCGTGTCTTCGGCCTCGTGATAGATTTTGGGACATCCCAGTCCCCAAAATCGACTCGGCCTTTGACAACCTATTGGTGCCCCAGCCGTCCTGGTCACCAAGCACTACGCAACAAC
>NZ_JBHNMF010001532.1:0-575 GCF_048562965.1 Thiolapillus sp.
GGCGAGTGATCGGCAAGGCGGAATACCTGCCGGGCAAGGCCAATCCGCGTTTTGTCGTTACCAGCCTCAGTTCCAACGAGGCCGATGCCCAGTCGCTTTACGAAGAACGCTACTGTGCCCGAGGGGAAATGGAGAACCGTATCAAGGAACAACAACTGGGGCTGTTTGCTGATCGCACCAGTAGTGCCACCTTACGGGCGAACCAACTGCGGCTGTACTTCTCTTCCTTTGCCTATGTCCTGCTGCATGGCCTGCGCCGGCTGGGGCTGACCGGTACGGCGTTCGCCAAGGCCCAGAGCACGACGATCCGCCTGAAGCTGCTGAAAATCGGCGCCCGTCTGCGCCTGACAGCACGCAAAGTCTGGCTGTCCTTCTCGGAAGCGTATCCCTACGCCAGTGATATTGCCCAGATCCTGGCCAATCTCAAGCAGCATCCTGCTTGGTCGCCGCCTAGATAGTTACCGTCTATAAATAGCTATCTTTTTCGGGCAGCTCCAGATAATTAGCGCATGCCAATATACTGAATTAATTAATCACCTGCCTTGACAAGGATATTGTCGTTTGCAGGGAGCGAT
>NZ_JBHNMF010001533.1:0-573 GCF_048562965.1 Thiolapillus sp.
ACTTGCCGGCGCGTTCTTCATCCTGCCAGGCTTCGAGCAACCGCTCGGAGAGCCAGCGACAGGCCTGCACCAGGAATGCTCCCGACCCCATCGCCGGGTCGCAAACCTTGAGGTCGAGGAGCTCTTCCGAGGACTTAAGACGCCAGTTCTCGCGTGCCTCACCTTCGGCAGGCCCAACATAGGCGACCGGCTCTAGTGTCTCAGTGACGATGGCCTCGGTGAGAGACTTCGGTGTGTAGTGGGTACCCGTCTCCCGCCGATCGGTACCCGTGGTCACCATGTAGGATCCCTGGGGATAGGCCAGGGGGTATCCCCAACTGTCGATACGCAGCAGGTGAAAATAGGGAGCGATACGATTGCAGAGCGACTGGTCGTTGTGACAGGCAGCGAGCAATCTGGCGTTATCCTCGGGATCGACGGACTTTTTCAAGTCGTTGCGCACTCTGGAGATGGCACTGCCGGTGCGTTCCTTCAGCAGTCTCTCGACGGCCTTCCCGCCTTCTTCCTCGGCCGATTCCAATTCTTCCAGACCCACCCAGGGCTTCTTGGCGCTCTTGGTGGCATCCAGATCCA
>NZ_JBHNMF010001534.1:0-573 GCF_048562965.1 Thiolapillus sp.
CCATCCAGGACGTAACGCTGGCGGAATTCAACGGTGAAACCGATCATGACCCACTGGATCGGAAAGAAAGGCCGGATCTGGTCGCCCTCGTACTTCGCCGGTTCCGTGGGCGGCGCGCCCATCGAGGTGTTGAAACGCTACATCGAACAACAGCAAGCCCCTCACTAATCGCCTACCGGCGATGCGCTATCCTTCCCCTCCCTGAAGGAAGGGGCTTGTCGCGCTTTTTGGTCATCCGTGACAAATCGCATTGCGTTTATGGGCTCTCCCTTGCGTGGCGGTCGCGTGGTGACCGTTGGTATTGGGGTGGCGCCATAGGTTTCAACCAGTTGTGCCTGTAGTGTGCTCTTGCCTGAACAGCTGGGTCCGGTGATTGTGATGATCATGCGTTTCTCCATAAATATATTTATCGCGGTGCGCGGGCATTTCTACCTACCCTGCGTCGGTGTTCATTATATTTAAGGGGGCGGGCGCTCTCCCGCCGCTCCTGCGCCACCGTGGCGCGGTTCGCTGTAATCGTTATAAGGTGTTGTTTTGTTGGGAATTATGAGGCGGGCGAATTAAGATTTAATT
>NZ_JBHNMF010001535.1:0-573 GCF_048562965.1 Thiolapillus sp.
CGCATGCTCCGCGAGCAGCCCAAACAAAAATTCCTGCTTTATCGGGCGGGTCATCAACCAGAAGATCTGGACAATTGGCTGCTGGATGTGCAGTTGGCGCATGGCGAGTTCCGCACTGACCAGGTGGCCCTGTGGCTCAGTGAACTGGAACTGGGCATGGCTTTTGCGGAAGTGGTCGAAGACCATGTTGAATTCTTCAAGGCTGCCAAGAGAAGGGAGGCTTTGAAACGGCGCCTGGAATCCGATGATACCCCTGGCAGGGTCAGAATGAAGATGCTGTCGGTCTGTGCCCAGTCGGAGCCACGCCTGGATGCGGTGCTGGAAAGTCTGCTGGAGGAGCTGGCCGAGGAAGAAGATGGGCGATGGCGCATTCTCGTTCGCTGTGGCTTGGACAGCGATTTGTGGCAGCAGATGGAGCGCCAGTACGGTTATCACTCGGATGCTCCTGGCATCAAGGATTTTGTCATCGAGCTGTTCAAATCCTGTTATGCCATGGAAACTGGCGGGGATGTTCATTTGTCTTCCGAGGCACTGGTATTTTTACGGCGCTGGAAGGATAGCCGCAGACATGAG
>NZ_JBHNMF010001536.1:0-572 GCF_048562965.1 Thiolapillus sp.
ACTCCATCTGCGGCAACTCGTCGAACAGACTGGGTTGGTTGCTGGTATCTATTCTCGCAACACGCCTTTTTATAGGTCGGTTTTTCATCGTAGCGCAGCTAACCCGCATCGCTCACCGATCCCCTAGTTCCGGCGTTTTTGGGCGCCGGGACGTGGCCAAGATAGACCGATAGCCCATTTCTCGTGCCAAGGTACTCGCCGAGAGAAGTGATTCTCGTGTTTTTCGCTCTCCCGGGGCTCTGGAGGATGTTTTTTCGACGGAACAGATGCGTCGGCCCCTCAGCACCGGAGTCTGATCGGTTGTGTCAACGTTGCCGGATGTAATAGGGTTTATCCAGGGGGTGACCAAGCAGGGTGCTGCTTGAGATTGGCCAGGATCTGAGCGATGTCGCTGGCGTAGGGGGATGCTTCCGAGAAGGACAGCCAGACTTTGCGTACCGTCAGATGCAGACGGGCGCCGATTTTCAGCAGTTTCAGGCGGATCGTCGTGCTCTGGGCCTTGGCAAACGCCGTACCGGTCAGCCCCAGCCGACGCAGGCCATGCAGCAGGACATAGGCGAAGGAAGAGAAGT
>NZ_JBHNMF010001537.1:0-571 GCF_048562965.1 Thiolapillus sp.
CTAAAAGCCCGGATTGGCATTGGTCGCAGACTTCACCCCACCAGCCTCATCCAGAACGGCGATTGTTCGTCGTACTGCTCATGCTCGCCCACCTCATGCGCCACATCAGCCCGAACAGTGGATGGAAGGAGCGTCTGGAACAGCTATTGGAGAAATATCCCTCGGTCCCGCTCATGGGTATGGGCTTCACCGAGAACTGGAATGCGCATCCTGTTTGGACGGGAAAGGGTTGAGGCTGCCAGGCCGGAATACACCTTGAGGAATACTGTATGGAAGACATCAGGCAACAGATAACCGATCTCAAAGAAGGCTGGGAAGCCATCAAAGACAACGTGATTGCCCAGCGGGGACATTGGCAAAATGCGTTGCCGGACAATGCGCCGGAAATGATTGACGCCACGCTGGCTACCCTTGCCAGCCTTGTTTCCAATGTGAGCAATACCACCAGAAGGGGCCGCGCTATGCGGTTGGCCGAGGCGGTTGCCGCCATGCATCTGGTCAACGCCAACGCCTCGTTGAACAACCACTTGCAGAGAAACAAGTTCAATCAATTCCCGGCCTTCTGTAACTA
>NZ_JBHNMF010001538.1:0-570 GCF_048562965.1 Thiolapillus sp.
CCTGCGGGAAAAGCTGCTGCATCAGGCCTTTCTTGAGGTTCTTGAGGGTGTCGAGCTTGTGCGACTCCAGCCCGATCACCTCATCAAGGGAGGAGAGGCAGTGGGCGATTTTTTGTTGTTCGTGAAAAATAGGAATAGGCCATTTTGTTTTCTCAACCGTTGTATGTGAAAGATGTTTAACAGTTGTCTGCGCTGTTCTTTGTTCAATAAGTTTAAGTGCGACAGACACACTGAAATGCAGAAAAGTAAGGCTGCTCCCATCTTTGGCAGACACCCTACCCACTCTCTGGTTTAGTAAGGCCTTTCCATGGCCCCAAATTGACGGAGAGAAATCACCGTCCATTCCAACCAAGATATCCCCATTGTTAACAATGAATGTTTGTTCGTAAGGTCCTGAATAGAAAATCATCCGGTCACTGGATTTCAGGTCAGCATTCCTTATGAGCCTTAACCCATCCCCTATCTCGTTAAAATACTTCGAGGAAAAAGGAAAGCCAGTCTGAAATGTTAGCACTGCTCCTAATTTCTTCACCTCCCACGCCCCCGCCTCCCGAAACTCGGGAAAGCGCA
>NZ_JBHNMF010001539.1:0-569 GCF_048562965.1 Thiolapillus sp.
GGGTCGGATGGCGTTTTCCGCCAGGGCGTTGCTGATGTGCAGTCGTCCATCGGCAAGATAGCCCGTCAGCAGTTCCCACTGGTTGAGCGTGTATTGCATGGCCTTATACGTCAGGCTGTCCTTGGGCACCCGGGTGCGGTTTTTCTCCAACCAGGCCTTGAGGTCATTGAGTACCGGCTGCGCCAGCTGCTGGCGCTGCCGGGTCTTTTCTTCCGGCGGCAGGGCTTCGATCCGTTTCTCGATGGCGTAGAGTTTGCGGATCTTGCCGATGGCCACATCAGCCTTGCTGACCTTCGTGCCTTTCTTTTTCGCGGGGGCGGCCTGGCTGGCTTCGACGAACTTGCGCCGTGCGTGATCCCAGCAACCGATGCGGGTCAGGCCGTTTTCCCGGCACACCCGGTTGTAGCCGGCATAACCGTCGGTCTGGAGTGTTCCCCTGAAGCCATCAAGCAGGCGCAGGGGCACGGCCTCACTGCGTGAGGGATCGTATTCGAACAGCACCGCCGGTCGGTCCGGTGGTCCGCCCCGGATCACCCACATCCATTTGTCCGACTGGGCCGATTTGCCGG
>NZ_JBHNMF010001540.1:0-569 GCF_048562965.1 Thiolapillus sp.
TTGCGAGAATTCGCGCAAGGATCGACGAATATGTTCCCCTCCTACAAGGAGGCGTGGCGCGAGGTCTGCCGCAACCGTTTCTTTCATAGCCTGTTCGCGCTCTGTGATCTGGCACGCGATGACGTGTGGCCGACTGAGCGATGGCACGAGGCCCTGCATGCCTGGGGTGAAGAAGACATGCTGCAACGGTCGTGGTGTTATGCCGCCCCCCTGGTGCAGCGCATGCCCGACACCGTTATCCAGGAAATCGCCCATGGCGTGACGGGATGGATCGAGGTGGTATCCGGGACGATTAACCGTCACAAGGACATCCTGCTGGACCTGTGTCGCCGTGTATTGGAAATGTCACTCGAAGCGGACACGGGGATGACACACAATGGCGGGCCAACGGATCAGCCTGTCGCCGAGGCACTCAACCACCCCATCGGGCATGTCACGCAGGCGCTGATCAACCTGTGGTTCAAGCGGAACCCAAACGACAACGATCTTCTTCCAGAAGAGATCAAACCTTTCTTTACCGAACTGTGTGATGTTCAGAAGGCCCGATTCCGCCCCGGTCGGGTACTGCT
>NZ_JBHNMF010001541.1:0-568 GCF_048562965.1 Thiolapillus sp.
GCTATTTATAGACGGTAACTAAGGAAGCTCTGATCGAATCAGTGATTTTCGTATTTCAATGCAAATCGGCTGTTTTTTGAAATATGAATGGGGATTATCTGTAGATTCTCCCTTGTTTGCCACATTCCAGGCGCAATGAGGCCATGATCATATGGCTAACGCATGGCGTTGAAGATACAGGTTAGCCATCGCCATCAGACTCATCACCTGTATCCGGTTTTTCTCCAGTCCTCGGTAACGAACCTGCCGATACCCAAACTGGCATTCGCTGCCAGCCATGGAGAGCGAAGCGAAGGCTGGTAGACCCCAGTAGCCGCGAGGCCGCACTGTTTTCCCGGCGTGCCTTGCGCCAGAGGGAAAACAAAGTAGGCCTCCGAACGCGGCGTCCAGTCATTGGGAGCCAAGTACGGAGCAGCAACGAGCTTGCGAAGTTGTTGCGTAGTGCTGGGTGACCAGGACGGCTGGGGCACAAATAGGTTGTCAAAGGCCGAGTCGATTTTGGGGACTGGGATGTCCCAAAATCTATCACGAGGTCGAAGACACGCTTGTGATAATGCGGAACAGGTGC
>NZ_JBHNMF010001542.1:0-568 GCF_048562965.1 Thiolapillus sp.
CTGCGCTTTCCTGAGTTTCGGGAGGCGGGGGCGTGGGAGGTTCAAACCATTGATCAACTGGCATCCAAGATCGCACAGGGTGGCACGCCCAAAACCTCCATTCCCAAATATTGGAATGGAGATATTCCATGGATTACACCTGCTGAGATGGGGGAGGATGCCGCGCATCATTATGCCGAAACTACGCACCGCACAATTTCACGTGAGGGGTTCGAAAACTCGTCTACCGAATTGTTGCCTGTAAATTCCGTCATAATCTCAAGCAGAGCACCTATTGGCTATGTGACCATTAATAAGATTGAGATGGCTACAAACCAAGGGTGTAAAGGAATTGTTCCAAAAAAGAACACCTACCATGAATTTTTCTATTTCAGCCTGATCGTAGCCAAGCAGCGACTGAATGACCTCGGTGCAGGCGCAGGCTTCAAAGAAATCTCGACGTCCACTCTGAAAGCGTTTCAGATCTCTATTCCCAAGCACATCGAACAACAAAAAATCGCCCACTGCCTCTCCTCCCTTGATGAGGTGATCGGGCTGGAGTCGCACAAGCTCGACGCCCTCAAGAACC
>NZ_JBHNMF010001543.1:0-567 GCF_048562965.1 Thiolapillus sp.
CTACCATGTCCCGCAGAAAAACATCGGGCACATCACGCCCATTCAGGCGCTTAAGGATTGGCACAAAAAACAACCGGAATTATTCAAAAAGAAAATCTATGATCTATCGGGACTTGACAAATAGTTACTGGCAAGCGCCGTTGTAGAGATATAGTGATTACCGTTACTGGTGTTGGACGCCAAGTTAGCGCGCATACGATCCGCCAGTGCCCAGGCAATATCGGTGGCTTTGGCGCGGTATTCCGCATCTGTAGATGCCTGCAGTGCCTTTACCTGCAGGGAGGCTATGCCCAGCAAACCGATACCAACAATGACGGCGGCAATCAGCACTTCAACCAGAGTGGTTCCGCGTTGTGAGTGTATGGACTGAATCATTGGCATTGTGTCTCCTGTACCCGAGGCCGTCCGGTGGCACTGAAGCAGACATAACGCGTTGCGTCATTCTTGCTGATAGTGAAGTAATCGCTGTTGGCGGCCAGATTTGCCCGGCCACGCGAGTTGAAGGCGATGGTCGTTGTATTGTTTGCGGGTAACTACTCACCCCTAAGATGAGTACAAGCCTGCCTC
>NZ_JBHNMF010001544.1:0-566 GCF_048562965.1 Thiolapillus sp.
GCCATACACAACCAAAAACCCAAGCCATTCATCTGGACAGCCAAGGCTAAGGATATCTTGGCTAAAGTTGTTCGTGCTAATCGCCGGTTAAGTTCCATGCAAAATGCAACACTACACTAGAATCTCGCTGATCCTTCCATTAAAACGCTCCACCATGCCGTTGGTTTGAGGGTGTTTTGGCTTGATCAGACGGTGCTCAATATCTTCTACCTGACACACCTGATCAAAAGGATGCTGACCAGTAGGTTTACGTTCACCGTTGGCAACAAAGCGATCGGTAAATTCCTTGCCATTATCCGTCAGTATCTTGGTGATGATAAAAGGTGCCTTCTTGATCAACCGTTGAAGAAACCCTTTGGCGCTGCGAGCGCTTTTATTGGGTAGAATTTCCAGGTAAACCCAGCGTGTCGCTCGATCGATGGCAACAAACAGATATGTCCGTTTGGGTTCATCGGCAATTTGTGGGAGATACTTGACATCCACATGCACAAAGCCGGGTGCGTAGTCCTTGAAGGTTTTGTGCTTGGCCTGTTGTGCTTCTTCGTTTTCTGCACGTAACGTAACTA
>NZ_JBHNMF010001545.1:0-566 GCF_048562965.1 Thiolapillus sp.
AAAGAAGGCGTGCCAGTGCCAACTGGCCCTGCCCCTCGTCTGCCTCATTACAAACGAACGTCGCAAAGGCAAGCCACACTGAGCCCGATACCGAGCGATCCGGGCGAGAAAATACTTTTATTAGTTCGAGAAGGAGCTCCGCGACCGGAACGCCAGTAAGATCTGAGATTTCTTTGACGTCCGAACCCGCAAGATGGCCATGTTTGACCAGGTCATCCGCATGGGCGTTGATGAGGGGTATTGCCAAACTTTTGAAGACGTCTGCAAGCGATGCGGATGAAGCGGCCCAAGCCTGTTTCGCGTCATTCAGCTCAGCAAACTTCCAGTAATAAAACAGATCCTCTAGTTCCGAAACGTTTCGAATGTACTGTCCGCGCTTGCGATAATCCACCTTGCAGCGCAGATCCTCGAAGAATTCGCCTTTAAGGTCGTACATATTCCTGAGCGCATTGAACTCATCAATCGCCTTGACGAGCGAGGCTTCATCGGTGGGATCTGTCGCTGCGGCTATGCGCTTGAGGGCATCTTGACTGCTACGGTCACGTTCCTTTCTTTGTTCCCGCATT
>NZ_JBHNMF010001546.1:0-566 GCF_048562965.1 Thiolapillus sp.
GATTAATTAATTCAGTATATTGGCATGCGCTAATTATCTGGAGCTGCCCGAAAAAGATAGCTATTTATAGACGGGAACTAACTATGATCTACATGATTGCCAGCCCGGCGGGTTCCATACTGAAATCCATATGAAACGTCGAAGAGCCTCTAAACATAGCATATATGTTGCTGTTTATTGCTTAGTCCATAATTCTATCAGTGGATTTTTACCTGCCTGTCTCCAGAGCCACCAGATGCCGGCGCATGGATGACGGAAACCGAGATTTCCTGTCAAAACTGCTGGGGTGGCTCACGGTTTTTCCAGCGCGATCGTGGTAACTTTATGCTGTAAAAAAAACCAGGTCATTCCTCTACGCAGCTTTGAGGCCTTAGTCATGATTCAACGCCACTCCGCATACAACACCCGCTCCCTCCTATCCCGCGCAGCGGCCTGTCTCCTCATCCTTTTTACCCTCCCTGCCTGGGCCACGACCACCCGCCTCAGCGAAAGCAACACGGTTCTGGGGCGACAGGCCTCCTGGGAAAGCGATTCACCCTCCCTGTCGGCTGACGGCAAACTGCTGG
>NZ_JBHNMF010001547.1:0-565 GCF_048562965.1 Thiolapillus sp.
CCGGTTTGGAAGCATACCTAAGCAAGGTGACAGATCATTGCAGGGCGTTACCGGATTTCGCGGAAGGGATGACGCTGTTGGTGATGGGCGGACTCGGTCGAGGATTCGCATTGAGCTTTAATGAATGGCCAGACCAGTGGCGTTTGTCAGCTATACGCATATCGGATCTACTGATGTTAGCCAGTGAGTTGGACCGGCCAATCACGCGCTATCTCAAATGTATCAAGCAGAAGGAATGGGCAGAGGGGGAAGGTGTCAAATTTATTAATGTTAACGGCGACTATAATTTCTACTGTTTCTGGCGCCGACTAAACTACCAGCTTGTGCCGCGCGACCTGCCGGTAAGCAATGGCTCCATGATTCCCATTAACAACGACATGGTCCTGCCAGTCCGAGAAGAAGTGCGAAACCTTGTGGACCGCCACGTCATCCAGACGGTGGCCAATTCTTATTCACCTGCCATACGCTTCGGCAGGGACGCGTACTTCAAATCCATGCAGGGCCGCCCGATTTATGCGAGCCTGGGTCATCTGCGCGCGGGCGTGTTAGCTGGCGCGGTGGAGAC
>NZ_JBHNMF010001548.1:0-564 GCF_048562965.1 Thiolapillus sp.
AACCCTCTAGTCTCGGATTGGATTCCATCGGTGATCTGTCCGGCTTGCTGAACCAGCCGACCGGTGGGAACGGCGGGCCGCTGGAGCTGCCCATCGATCTGATCGATGAAGATCCGAATCAACCACGTCACGAAGACAGCCCCGGTTTCTCCAAGCAGAGTCTCGGCGAGCTGGCCGAGACGATCCGGGAACGCAAGGTCAAGTCGCCTATCCCGCATCGCTCACCGATCTCCTGGTTCCAGCATTTTGGGCACCGGGACGTGGCCAAGATAGCTCGATAGCCAATTTCTCGTGCCAAGGCACTCGCCAGGAGAAGAGATTCTCGTGTTTTTCGCTCTCTCAGGAGCTCTGGAGGATGTTTTTTTGACAGAACAGACGCACCAGTCCCTCAGCACCCAGGACTGATTCTTTGAGCCGATGTTGTCGGGGACGGAAGAACCTATCTAGTTCCCGTCTATAAATGCCAAGTCATTGAAATTCAATTGAAAAACCGAAAAAAGACGATGAGAAATCCGGTGCAGGATGGTACAATTATGATCTTAAAGCATTGATACATAAGAAAAC
>NZ_JBHNMF010001549.1:0-564 GCF_048562965.1 Thiolapillus sp.
AACCAGTGAGCCCGTTCACGGCCCAGTCTGGAATCGGAAAATGGGGCTTGGAGAGCCCGCAGAAGGTCGCGTAGAATGAACATTGAGTGGGGTTCCTTTCTTTTGGTTATTCAATGTCTTAATAGCTTTGATTATACCAAAAGGGGGTACTCCATTCATCTTTTAAGTGATTGTAATTTAAATAAAAATACACAAAATCATGGCTCTTCTCCGCTTTGATGAGTGAGCAGAATGTACAATAAATTGCTAATTATTTGAATATGAACAATTTAATCCAGGTAGAACGGGGCTGTATGATTTGCTCCATCAACATCTGGCTCAGGGCAGTAGCTGTCCATTTTTCAACCCCTCTCCGCCTGTACCAGCCATATGCTTGTGCGACTGATACAGACGGCGAAGGGCAGAAAAATGGACAAAAGCTCACTCATCAAAGCGGAGAAGAACCAAAATCATGGGCCATCAGGAAGGGTGGTAATTAGCTATACTTATGGCATATTAACCAGAATTATGACAGCGGCCTTGCTAAACTTTTTCCGATGAAGTCCGGTGAAAACGGTGAAACTT
>NZ_JBHNMF010001550.1:0-563 GCF_048562965.1 Thiolapillus sp.
CTGCACCACGCTGCCGACAAAACCGAATTTATACACTGCGGCGCCAATGGCCAACAGCAGGAGCAACAGGACAGTCCAGCAAAATTTACACATACCTTTGTTCCAGAAATCGTAGAAGAAGGGGTAATTCTACCCCAGTTACGCCCCTCCCTTGGCAATAACCTGGTGTGGAAGATCACTCAAAGTGCGCTCTCCCCCCCTGGGGTACGGTCGCTGCCAGCTATGGAGAGCGAAGCGAAGGCAGGTAGTCCCCAGCAGCCGCGAGGCCGCACTGTTTTCCCGGCGTGCCTTGCGCCAGAGGGAAAACAAAGTAGGCCTCCGAACGCGGCGTCCAGTCATATGGGCACCAAGTACGGAGCAGCAACGAGCTTGCGAAGTTGTTGCGTAGTGCTTGGTGACCAGGACGGCTGGGGCACAAATTAGGTTGTCAAAGGCCGAGTCAATTTTGGGGGCTGGGATGTCCCAAAATCTATCACGAGGTCGAAGACACGCTTGGTTATACCGTACACACAGGGGACAGACCACGGTTTCCGTGCTATTTTGCTCGCATGAACTCGCACGGA
>NZ_JBHNMF010001551.1:0-563 GCF_048562965.1 Thiolapillus sp.
GGATGCTGGAATACAACGAAGAGCGAGATCACGACAGTCTCGGTGGGATGACACCCATTGAGGCCCTTGAAAAGGCCAGAATCTCTACTTTTGAGCTGTCCACTTGACGGGGAAGCTTACGTCCGCTGTTGTTAACAGTTCGTTGTTGTTCATATAATTGTCCGTCGCTTATGTTCGCTGTTGTTTATTCGCCTACTTGATAATATATCAATAACTGACAGCACCTATTTTTAGGGTTCTTTTTTACGTTTGCGGTTTTTGTGGGTTTGTTTGCTGGGAGTCAGGAACTCCCGCCGAGCGGCGGGAGGTTTTTCTGGTTGCCGGTGCCGGTAATCGGCGGGACGTTTATCCCCTCGATGGAAGGGATCATTACCGCGTTTCAGACCGCGTTTCAGGTAAATAATGCGCTTCACGCGGTTCATCCCCACGGGTGTGGGGAACTCCTTCGCTGCCAGCCATGGAGAGCGAAGCGAAGGCTGGTAGACCCCAGTAGCCGCGAGGCCGCACTGCTTACCCGTCGTGCGCATAGCGCCAGAGGGGAAGCAAAGTAGGCATCCAAACGC
>NZ_JBHNMF010001552.1:0-562 GCF_048562965.1 Thiolapillus sp.
GACGCCGCGTTCGGAGACCTACTTTGTTTTCCCTCTGGCGCAAGGCACGCCGGGAAAACAGTGCGGCCTCGCGGCTACTGGGGACTACCAGCCTTCGCTTCGCTCTCCATGGCTGGCAGCGTTGGAGGCGGCTTCAGCGGTTGCCCTGCGGGACCGGCCCGCCCGGTTGGATCGCGCTCAGGGTGACGTGCATCCACAAGGGAATCCACACATACAGACGGATCCCCACAATATTCTCAAGGTGGCCAAGATGTTGAGCCAGCGTCTCATTCAGCTGGATGCGGAAAATGCTGCTTTTTACCAACAACGAATTGCCGGCTTTTCGAAGCGCTGGAACGAGGCGCTGGCAGGCTGGGACAAGCGGGGTGAGAAACTCAGAGGCATGCCCATCGTGGTTCAGCACAATGGCTGGACCTACCTGGTGCATTGGCTGGGTTTGAGACAGGTTGCGACGCTGGAGCCAAAGCCCGGCGTGCCTCCCCGCAGCGCCGATTTGTCAAAAGTATTGATGCAGCTGAAGAGTGTAAGCGCCAAACAATCAGCCCTATTGCATTTTTTTGAC
>NZ_JBHNMF010001553.1:0-561 GCF_048562965.1 Thiolapillus sp.
GTGACGACCAAGTAGGCTTCGGTTACAAAGCCTGCTGGGGTGAGCATCGCCCCGATCAACAATTCAATGAAGGTACCCACGGATCTCAGGGGTAGCGCTTCTGCCAAAAATGTGGCTCTTCAGCAGAATCTGTGGGTAAACTCAGGCTCGGGTAAAGCACCAAGTGCATGATACAAAGCGATTTCCGCGCCCCGATACGTCCGAAAACCGAAGGATTTTCTAGAGGTCAGTTTTGCCTTGGTGTTGAAACCCTCCACAACACCACTGGAAAGCTGCCCCCCTGGCCCGGAACCAGTTGAGCAACAGCGGCCGATGACCTCGCAGCATCCGGGCCACTTTCTTCATCGGCTCGATTTTCGATCGCATCGTTTTCGTACACCACCTATCCAGAAACTGACCGGCCCAGTAGGGCGAAACGTAACCCCAGAAGAACTGGAACGCCTCCTTCAGCAGGTAGGCCCGCACGCTGCGAAGGTTGTACTGCAGCAGTTCCGCCAGCTTGCTCTCCTGCGCATCGCTCAAATGTTCCGGTCGCTTCAGCAGCAGCCAGCGGCTTTTCGT
>NZ_JBHNMF010001554.1:0-560 GCF_048562965.1 Thiolapillus sp.
GTGTTGGGTCAATAGCATAGACTCGGCGTACTATGATGTCAAGCCTCTACAGACATGAAAAAGCGATTGTAGATCCATGGAGGCAGGCTTGTACTCATCTTAGGGGTGAGTAGTTACATCTCGGATTCTCTCGATTCCGACGCTGCATAGCGGGTTCCGACAACCCGGATGGGGCTGGGCATACACCCGGTAGCATCAGTGGAACAGCTCGCATTGCTTCCACCGTATTCACCGGCACAGGTCCACTGCCAGGACCCATTGCCGCTCATCGCACCGGGTTGCCCGCTGTAACACAGATTGGCCGTGGGCCTGGTATCCGTGTGGCTGCCATTGCTACTGCCGCAAACAGCATCCACCCGCTTGCTGACAAAATGTGCGGCAACCATACAGTCTGCCAAGCGTGTCTTCGGCCTCGTGATAGATTTTGGGACATCCCAGTCCCCAAAATCGACTCGGCCTTTGACAACCTATTGGTGCCCCAGCCGTCCTGGTCACCAAGCACTGCGCAACAACTTCGCAAGCTCGTTGCTGCTCCGTACTTGGCTCCCATATGACTGGAC
>NZ_JBHNMF010001555.1:0-560 GCF_048562965.1 Thiolapillus sp.
GCCCAGACAATTGGCTCCCGCTCAATCCGGGTGACCTGCTCGGAAGAGCCGGATGCGGGAAATCCGCACGTCCGGTTCTGTGAGGGTGAAAGCCAGCAATGGCCGATCTACTCGACTAGGGTTGCTGGAGTCGGTCAATCGGGTGTTGCATGATCCACGCGATTCCGACCGGGTTGTCCATTCCCGGTTGAGCCGGCTTCGCCAACGTATCTACGGCTTGTGCCTGGGGTATGAAGACCTCAATGACCACCAGGATGTTAATCAGCATGCAAAACTGACCAGGAATTGGGGGGAAACAGCGTCGAATTTTGACCACCCTCTAAAGTCTGTCATCCTCCGGTTTTTTACCGGAGTAACCTGGGATTGTTATGCATGGAAACCATTGCCAAGATTCGTCGCCGTCATGAAGTGAACGGTGAAAGCATCAGTGATGATTGCCCTGTCGCCAGCATCCAAGTCAATACAAACACTGGGCCTGTTTTCCTGCCGAATGAATCACAGGCTGTTGAAAAACGTCCGGATTTCCGCAAAATCCGCGGCCCATGCCTGTTGAGTAGGCA
>NZ_JBHNMF010001556.1:0-559 GCF_048562965.1 Thiolapillus sp.
GGGACTGGTGCGTCTGTTCTGTCAAAAAAACATCCTCCAGAGCCCCTGAGAGAGCGAAAAACACGAGAATCTCTTCTCTTGGCGAGTACCTTGGCACGAGAAATGGGCTATCGGGCTATCCTGGCCACGTCCCGGCGCCCAAAAACGCCGGAACCACAAGCGTGTCTTCGGCCTCGTGATAGATTTTGGGACATCCCAGTCCCCAAAATCGACTCGGCCTTTGACAACCTATTGGTGCCCCAGCCGTCCTGGTCACCAAGCACTACGCAACAACTTCGCAAGCTCGTTGCTGCTCCGTACTTGCCTCCCAATGACTGGACGCCGCGTTCGGAGGCCTACTTTGTTTTCCCTCTGGCGCAAGGCACGCCGGGAAAACAGTGCGGCCTCGCGGCTACTGGGGTCTATCAGCCTTCGCTTCGCTCTCCATGGCCGGCAGCGGGGGATCGGTGAGCGATGCGTGCTAGGCCACCGCACAATGCCCGATGACGACGGGTGCTTTATACGCTGTCAGGGGCGGTTGGTCCGCAGTCACTCGCTCAATCGTCCCCGCACCGTAGCC
>NZ_JBHNMF010001557.1:0-559 GCF_048562965.1 Thiolapillus sp.
CTCCATGGCTGGCAGCGGTTTATGATCTATCGGGACTTGACACCTAAGCAACATGTAATAGCCATATGGTAATGGGAGCACTCCAATAAATAGCATACCAGCAGCAATAAATAAGATTACTTTTGGCATTTTTATCTTTTAACCCCTTCAATTATTGACATGATGACGGCAGGAATAATGAACGCTAAACCAGGAGCTGCAAACAAAGCTGCCCAACCCCAGTGCCAACCCCAAACATCCATTGCGCCAAAGAACGCGCCAATTGTAATAGGCAAGGTAAAGCGGAACATCAAAGCCGCGACGATGGCTACGCCAGCCCATACAGCACCAAAGTGATAATCAATACCGACATATCCTGCAACTATTTGCAGAATGCCATACCCCATGAATATGATAAAACCACCGATACCTAATAGCGCTTGTATCAATGCCATTAACTTACTTGATTACCCACGATATTCAGCCACGCATACAGAAATTGGACTATAATAGAACATACATAGAATCAGTGTCTTAGTGAGGTGGCGGACATGGCAAAGAATATCATCCAATTTCAAAA
>NZ_JBHNMF010001558.1:0-559 GCF_048562965.1 Thiolapillus sp.
TGAGCAGGATGCAGCAATCAGCGTATAGAACAAGCTCTAACGGGCAGTATGAACAAAATAGCAACTTTATTTCACCCGAAAATATACGGTGGAACAATGTTGCTTACTCTAAACTCTAGGTTGCCTTATTCAGTAGCTAAAAATATTTGGAACCGTTTTGGAATCTGATTCCCGGTAATTTGGTGTCCCCGGCAGGATTCGAACCTGCTACCCCCGGCTTAGGAGGCCAGTGCTCTATCCTGATGAGCTACGGGGACAATCGCGGCAATTCTACAGGAACCGGGGTAATCCGGCTATATGCCCCAATCGTTGCGCCACGATTGCCCGGATAGTTCCCCCACCCATCATTCCTGCCACCCTCTTTCCCCACCATCCCCCCAACAATAGCGGCCACATGATGCCCCATAAATGTTTGAATCTTTACAGGAATCTGGAACACGCGGACAGGGGAACTATTTTCAGGATTATGAAACTGTCAAGACATACTAGAGTTTAGAGTAAGCAACATTGTTCCACCGTATATTTTCGGGTGAAATAAAGTTGCTATTTTGTTCATACT
>NZ_JBHNMF010001559.1:0-558 GCF_048562965.1 Thiolapillus sp.
GAATCCCCAATCCCAGTAGCAGTATCTCGTTGCCGTCCACGTCTTTTCCTCATGCCAGTATTTGGCGCTATACTGGCACAGGTTTTTGGAGGAATTCCACTTAAAACGTCGAGGAACCAAATTATAACATTATCAGCTGTACCGTGGCCGGGATCACCGGCACAAAGCCCGCCCCCTTCTTCTCTGTTGCCGGTTCGGCGGCCCGGCGTAGCTTGCGGACCCAGTAGCCGAAGGTACTATACCGCAGCTCCTGGTGTTCGCAGTAGGCTTTCTGCGTCAGGCCAGATTGTTGCCAGGCCGCAATGTGTAACTGCCAGAACGGCGCACCTTCGGTGGCATCAGACATGTCCATCGATTTCTCCTATGTCGTGAAATTCCAGGAGAAAGTCTGCACAGGGTCAGGTGGGGAAAACAGGTGTGGATTCTTGGGCGCTTACGGTTTACCAGATCGACGCCCACTGCAAGCGGCTGCTCTGGATTGGCAAGGAACGGAAGACGAAGACCCTGCTGCGGTTTTTCCGCTGGTTCGGAGCCGAACGCAGCCAGCAACTGCGCTAC
>NZ_JBHNMF010001560.1:0-558 GCF_048562965.1 Thiolapillus sp.
ATACCCGCTCGTTTTCCAGTATGCGCTGCTCGATCAACTCCGCCTTGCGGGTCTGCATGGCGAAGTAGGTTTGGGCAAAGGCGATGGCTGGCTTGGCCGGGTTGCCGTTCTGGGCTACCAGGTAACAGGCGTAGCGGGTGAGCATGATATCGGGGATCTCGCGCTGGCTGCCGGAGCCGAGTTCAACCATTTTGGTGACGTCAACAAAATGGTCTGAAATATCATGGCCGGATATCTCGCAGGCGGTCTTTGCCTTGTTGATGATATTCAGGAAATTTCGCCACTCCGCATAGCCCAGCAAATGCTGGAGGTCTCGCGCCAGCCAGTATTCGACAGCGTTTTCTGTCTCTTGAGCGTGTGCCTCGAAGTTGTCGGTCATCTGGATGATTTCATGTTGCATGGTTTGTATCCCTGTTCATTGCTCATACACTTCCAGTCCTGAAATTTCCTGGCCTTCGGCCTGCTTGCGCAGCAGGGTTGTGAGGTCGTCCATCAGTTCCAGCTCTTTTTGGGCCCGCACCTTCCAGCCCAGCCCCAGGGGGTGGAGCAATTCGGTCA
>NZ_JBHNMF010001561.1:0-558 GCF_048562965.1 Thiolapillus sp.
TTGCCAGGGACTCTTGATTCCCAGTATCTGGGCGTATAGGTCTTTGTCTCTCATAGGGGATTACGATAATCTACCCACTCCATTTGGGGAAGAGCCAAAAGAAGAACCCCTGGTACAACTCACATTGATACTTCGCAAGTATATTCAATTGTTCTTCACTCTCTACGCCTTCAGCCACGACATCAAGGTTGAAGTTGTGCGCCATATCAATGATGGTTTTGACAATTGCCGCGGCTCTGCCTTCGGCAGTGACGTCGTCCACGAAGGACTTGTCTATTTTAAGCTCTCCCAAAGGAAGGTTTTTCAGGTAGCGTAAAGACGAGTAACCAGTACCGAAGTCATCAATAGAGAACCTGAAACCATATTGAGTCAAGCGATGCATTACATCAACTACATTATCAATGCTGCTGGGCACAACATCTTCGGTAATTTCAAAAATGATTGATCTTGGTTCAATGTCGAACTGTTTGGCAAAGGTGATCACTCTATCTACAAAACCCTCTGCGCTATATTGGGTCGGAGAAACATTGATGGAGATGCTTTTAAGCCCTGATCTTT
>NZ_JBHNMF010001562.1:0-558 GCF_048562965.1 Thiolapillus sp.
AGCAACGAGCTTGCGAAGTTGTTGCGTAGTGCTTGGTGACCAGGACGGCTGGGGCACCAATAGGTTGTCAAAGGCCGAGTCGATTTTGGGGACTGGGATGTCCCAAAATCTATCACGAGGTTGAAGACACACTTGTATCATCGATCCGAACAAGCCCAATCTGCCGCCCATCGCGACGGATTCCCTGACCAGTACCAATCAGAACGATCTGCTCAACGGTATATTCAAGTCCAATTTCTGGGACATTGCGGGCGGACCCACGGGACTGGCCATTGGTTTTCTGGCCTATGAAAAACTGTATCCTCCCGGTATTCTCGCGGCGTTCCCCTTCGAACCGGACCTCGGTCTGCCGGCGCCCGACGTGGAAGAATTCTATCTGCTGAATCCGGGTAACCTTACTGCGGAACAGGCAGAAATGCCGGGCAAGACGGTGCCTTACACGGCCAATCAGGAGAAGCCTTTCCATGGCTATGTGAAAGACTATCCTTTCTTCATCAATTTCCCCTTCGGCTACACCGTCAGGGACTTCCGCAGATTCACTGCTGAGGGCATTCCCAC
>NZ_JBHNMF010001563.1:0-556 GCF_048562965.1 Thiolapillus sp.
GGGAAGATTTTCTGTCCTTAATATCCGCATTCCCCTGTATCAACGGAAGTCCAATTCTTTGATCATTATATGAAGCAGATTTTGGGGAAGCACCCATGGAGATATTTGCTACCTCCCCCAAACGCTTCACCTCCCACGCCCCCACCTCCCGAAACTCAGGAAAGCGCAGGCGGGGCACCAGAGGCTTTTTCTTGTCGCTTTTACCGCTCATACACTTCCAGCCCTGAAATTTCCTGGCCTTCGGCCTGCTTGCGCAGCAGGGTTGTGAGGTCGTCCATCAGTTCCAGCTCTTTTTGGGCCCGCACCTTCCAGCCCAGTCCCAGGGGGCGGAGCAGTTCGGTCAGCGCATCAGGGTCGAAGATCCTACGGCTCAGGATACTGTCGATGAAGCCTTGCAGGGCCTTGGTGCTGAGGCCGTGCTTTCCAGCAATGGCAGCCAGTTCCCGGGCGTTCTTCTCCGCCTTGAAGCGCTCGTAACCCTCGCGGATGGCCTGCTCGTCCAGCCCCTTGCCTTCCGTGAGGGTGTTGATGTATTCGACCATGTCCTCACGCTCAT
>NZ_JBHNMF010001564.1:0-555 GCF_048562965.1 Thiolapillus sp.
CCTGGGGCGGTTCCTTTCCCCGGACACCGTCATCCAGTTCCCCAACAACAGCCAAAGCTACAACCGCTACAGCTATGTGCTCAACAACCCCTTGAGCTATACGGATCCGAGTGGGCATTTTATCCCCGTGCTGATGATTGCCATGCAAGTGGCGCTCAATCAATTTGCGACAGGATTTGCCGTGGCAGCGGTAGAGAGCATGGCGCTGACAGGGATTGAAGCCACCATCGTGCAGACGGCCATCCAGGCAGGTATCGGCGGACTGGCCATGGGCGCGGCTTCATCCGCCATGGGCGGCACCTTCGCTGATGGCTTTGAAGCCGGGGTGCTCAGTGGCATACAATCAGGCATCTACAGTGGAATTGGAGAAGCCAAAAGTCTGGGGGGTCCGTCAATCGGCAACCTGGGTGCTGGCATCACCGTCAAACGGGTGCTGGCTCATGGCCTGGTCGGCGGCGCCTTCGCCAGAGCCAGAGGTGACAGCTTTGGAAGTGGTTTTGCCACTGGCGTGTTTACCAAACTCAGTGCTGGGAAACTCTCGGAAAGCATTCCTGG
>NZ_JBHNMF010001565.1:0-555 GCF_048562965.1 Thiolapillus sp.
GCTTGGGTAGGGCCTGTCATCCGGATAACGCTGTATGACCTCACCGTCATTTACCGCCTGCACGACATCTTCCTTGCGAATGCCACGCTCGAACATCCGGGAAACGGCATGGCCACTGAACTTCAGGGATGAGCAGTCCAATGACATACTAACCCACCCTGCGGATCAGCCCGACACCCTGTGGCAAGTTGCCTGCGTTTACATTGACATCGTAATCGGTAAAATCCCTTGGAACAGTTACATCCGGTTTTCTTGCCAATGCGATGCGCTCGAACAGGTCGTGAGCATGGGCGTTACCGAGCTTGCTGTCGTGCCTGAAAATATAGAGGCCCCGGGTGGCCATTTCGCCACGGGCAGCGGAGCGATCATGTTCAAACATGTTTTCCAGTGCTTCCCAGAACAGTTCCAGATCATTTTCGGAAAACCCGGTCTGACCGGCCAGCGGCGCTGAAACGAAGCCATGGGCGACATAGAGACCATAGGGGACGGTGTGCTTGCGACCCATGGTGCGGTTGTCACCATCCTGCTTTTCTGCCGCGGCCTCGGTGGCAACCG
>NZ_JBHNMF010001566.1:0-554 GCF_048562965.1 Thiolapillus sp.
CAGCTTTGGTGTTGTACGGGCTTGTGGGTGGATAACCATGGCGTTATGCTTCCTCCAGGTTTTGCGTGAGCCAGTCGTTCAATATCTGGCGGGTTCGGAACAAAGGATAGCTCCTTTTTGAAATATAATCACATGGTACCCGACAACATTCGCTGCCAGCCATGGAGAGCGAAGCGAAGGCTGGTAGACCCCAGTAGCCGCGAGGCCGCACTGTTTTCCCGGCGTGCCTTGCGCCAGAGGGAAAACAAAGTAGGCCTCCGAACGCGGCGTCCAGTCATATGGGAGCCAAGTACGGAGCAGCAACGAGCTTGCGAAGTTGTTGCGTAGTGCTTGGTGACCAGGACGGCTGGGGCACCAATAGGTTGTCAAAGGCCGAGTCGATTTTGGGGACTGGGATGTCCCAAAATCTATCACGAGGTCGAAGACACGCTTGGCATACCCGGCTGGTCATTTTATAAATCGGGAAATATTTCTCTGTTCAAGGATGCGCAACAATCAGTCTGCACCCTGTGCTCTGAGGAGCATAACCATTTCCTCATGCCCCTGTTTTCCCG
>NZ_JBHNMF010001567.1:0-554 GCF_048562965.1 Thiolapillus sp.
TTTTACGGCATCTTCCGGGAAAATCAGCTGGCCCGGGGCATTCGGTCATTGAGAATCATGATCTACAACGACAAGGGTCAAGTCACGGAAATCAACTCGAATTTCCCCTAAACAATGCATCCGCTGCCAGCCATGGAGAGCGAAGCGAAGGCTGGTAGACCCCAGTAGCCGCGAGGCCGCACTGTTTTCCCGGCGTGCCTTGCGCCAGAGGGAAAACAAAGTAGGCCTCCGAACGCGGCGTCCAGTCATTGGGAGCCAAGTACGGAGCAGCAACGAGCTTGCGAAGTTGTTGCGTAGTGCTGGGTGACCAGGACGTCTGGGGCACCAATAGGTTGTCAAAGGCCGAGTCGATTTTGGGGACTGGGATGTCCCAAAATCTTTCACGAGGCCGAAGACACGCTTGTCGGAAAGATGGGTATCTTATACTTTGAAAGTAACTACTCACCCCTATCAGCGTAGAGCTGTCCCGAAAAGGCCATTTGAATGGCGACCAGCGGATTGTATCCCTGATTTGCCATGGTCTGCAGGTAACTGGAGATGCGGCAATAGGCCTC
>NZ_JBHNMF010001568.1:0-554 GCF_048562965.1 Thiolapillus sp.
AGACAACGGGTTCGTGCTCTATTACAAGAGCCTGGCCGAGGAGAAGTTCCACTGGCCGGGTGGTGAAGAGGAGCTGGTTTCGCTGACGGGGCAGCAGATCAACTGGCTGCTCGACGGCTATGACCTCGGGGCCATGAAAGGCCACAGAAAGCTGCATTATGAGGCCACTTTCTGATGCGCTAAGCAGATGATAATGTTATAATTTGTTCCATGAAAACGGCGCCGGACATCCACCTGAATCCATCTTCTCCAGCGCCACTCCCCGCGGCCGATCTGCGGCGGATTCTCGAAGAGAAAGACCGTCTTCTGGCGCAACAGCAGGCCCTCAACGCCGAATTGCGCAAACACATCCTGCTGCTGGAAGAACAACTGCGCCTGGCGCGGCTGCGCAAGTTCGGGGCACGCAGCGAGAAGTTGCCTTTCCAGGGCGAGTTGTTCGACGAAGCCGAGCTGGAAGTCTCGCTTGAGGAGGTGGAAAAGGAACTGGCCGAGGCGGAACCGAAAAAGCCGCGTAAGCGGCATACCAAGGCGGACGGCTTCGACGAGAACCTGCC
>NZ_JBHNMF010001569.1:0-554 GCF_048562965.1 Thiolapillus sp.
AGTTGTTGCGTAGTGCTTGGTGACCAGGACGGCTGGGGCACAAATAGGTTGTCAAAGGCCGAGTCGATTTTGGGGACTGGGATGTCCCAAAATCTATCACGAGGCCGAAGACACGCTTGTGTCATTCTCTCACCTGAAATACCCTTTCCTTTTTCGCTGTCGCCAGCATCCAAGTCAATACAAACACTGGGCCTGTTTTCCTGCCGAATGAATCACAGGCTGTTGAAAAACGTCCGGATTTCCGCAAAATCCGCGGCCCATGCCTGTTGAGTAGGCAGGGAACGCATCATCTCATGTCCGGGTACTCGAAGGCCAGATCCTGTTGAGGGTCCGGTTTTCGCTGCACCGATGCCCAGAGACCGTTCAGTGGATCCAGGTGTTAATGGCCATTTATTCTGCCCCCCCTACGGCCAACAATTTTGGCACACCCCAAGGCCGCTCCTCGATGCCAACCCGGCCGATGATGCGACCTCGCCGTTCCTGACTGCCATAGCGCTTCCTGTAGCGCTTGCGCCGCTGCCGAAGGTGTTTGTGCAGATCGCCGCCCGCTTTCT
>NZ_JBHNMF010001570.1:0-553 GCF_048562965.1 Thiolapillus sp.
CAAAGATTTTGATACTGGAGGTGCAAAATTCATCCCTTACATGAATGTTTTCGGCGGAGATAATCAGTCTGCGACCACCAGGCTATAGGTCGCATGACAGGCCACGCAGTTGTTCATCAGATCTGTTAGCTGCTCCCGGGTATGCAGGGGGTCACCCAACTGCTCGGCATCCAGCGCCAGCTGGTCAAATTGCGAGTGGGCGGCGAATCCCAGTTTCTTGAACGTCAGGGGCAGCTTGCCGATCAGCGCCGGCGGTACCGCAGTCTGGGCTGCCATGCCCACTTTCCTGGCTGCTGCCGCCGCAGCTGCCATATCTTCTGTATTGGTTGCGGCGATGATTGCCTGTACGGCCACCAGGAAATCACGCATCTCACCCAGCACCATATTGCGCTCGGCTGTGGTCAGTTGCAGCGCCTGGCGACCATCCGGTGCCTGCACCACGCTGCCGACAAAACCGAATTTATACACTGCGGCGCCAATGGCCAACAGCAGGAGCAACAGGACAGTCCAGCAAAATTTACACATACCTTTGTTCCAGAAATCGTAGAAGAAG
>NZ_JBHNMF010001571.1:0-553 GCF_048562965.1 Thiolapillus sp.
AGAGCACTGTTTATTTTTCACAAAATTTGCTTTGGACTTGTTCCAGTGCATCGCTTTACTCTAATCATTCGGTTTCCTTCTGGGTTTGTCTTTCTGTTGTGTTTCTGAAAAGGCGGCTTTTGTGAGTTCAAATGCACTGTTTTGGTGAAGTTAGTAAGAGCGATTCTGGATCAAGTTTGCTCAGTGCACGAAATACTTCCGTTATGATCTCGAACTTATCAGTGAACTGTGAAGTACAATTTTCTGTACGGGAAAATCAACCTGGGTCGAATTCTCTGATATTATTGTAGCATGCAGTTCGGTTGCTTCATCCAAAATCAATTGCAAGACACTTGAGCCGCTTTGCTCTGCGAGTTCTTTAGAATAGAGAGCACTGTTTATTTTTCACAAAATTTGCTTTGGACTTGTTCCAGTGCATCGCTTTACTCTAATCATTCGGTTTCCTTCTGGGTTTGTCTTTCTGTTGTGTTTCTGAAAAGGCGGCTTTTGTGAGTTCAAATGCACTGTTTTGGTGAAGTTAGTAAGAGCGATTCTGGATCAAGTTTGCTCAGTG
>NZ_JBHNMF010001572.1:0-552 GCF_048562965.1 Thiolapillus sp.
TGCAGTCCACGCCCTGGGATTGCATGAAGTCTTCGAGTTGCTGCACGGCTTCGCTCAGCTTTACCACCACCACGGGGGCCGGGTCCACCAGCCAGATTTCACGGGCCCGCTCGCCCGCCTCGCCGGAGAACAGAGCGATGGCATCGTCAACGGCTTCCCTCTGGGCGCGGAAATCGAGGATGTTTCCGCAGGGCTTGGCGCCGTGCAGCACGCGGTTGGTGCGCGAGAAGGCCTGAATCAGGCCATGGTACTTGAGGTGCCTGTCCACATAAAGGGGGTTGATGTACTGGGAATCGAAGCCGGTGAGCAGCATGTCCACCACGATGGTGAGATCGATCTTTTTGTCGTGCGGCAGGTCGCTGTTGGGGTATTTCTGGTCCTTGATGCGTTTTTGCACGTCCTGATAGTAGAGATCAAAGGTGCCGATATCAAAGTTGACGCCGTATTGCCGGTTGTAGTCGGCCATGATGGCCTTGAGGGCTTCTTTCTTCCGGTTCGGGTCCTTCCGGTTGTCGGCCTTCTCCTGCGGCAGGTCTTCCTGTAGCTGGGCGA
>NZ_JBHNMF010001573.1:0-552 GCF_048562965.1 Thiolapillus sp.
GGTACCTGCGACATTGGATCTGTGGAGGGCGGCAGTAAGGCACCGGTCGGACCGATACCCGGCAACGGAGACGATACCGACGCGATGAGCGCGCTGGTTATTGGGGAGCCATCTTCAACTGAAACTGATCTCATTCCCCCTAGCCCGCATCGCGCGCCGATCCTCTGATGCCTGTGTTTTTTGGCACCAAAGCGTGGCTAAGGGGGGGGTACACAGGAGATGGGCATGATGTACGCTTACTAGGGCAAGGCTGATGGGAATGCATCAGGCCATCACCTGCTGGTTTACCATGCACTGGATGTGGCAGCGGTGGCGGCGGTACTGCTGGAACAGCGCCCGGAACTGCTACGCCGCCTGGCCGCCGCCATGGGTTTGCCGCCGGAAGCAGCCAAATGCTGATGCAGTTTTCTGCTCGGTTTACACGATCTGGGCAAGTTTGCCGAAACCTTCCAGCAGTTGCGTGAGGATTTGCGCATTGCGCTCTGGCCGAATAAACACATCCGCAAGCACAACTACAGCATTTCGGTACGGAGCCACAGTTGTTCATCCTTG
>NZ_JBHNMF010001574.1:0-552 GCF_048562965.1 Thiolapillus sp.
CACTCGCAATTTGACCAGCTGGCGCTGGATGCCGAGCAGTTGGGTGACCCCCTGCAGACCCGGGAACAGCTGGCAGCTCTGATGAACAACTGCGTGGCCTGTCATGCGACCTATAGCCTGGTGGTCGCAGACTGATTATCTCCGCCGAAAATATTCATGTAAGGGATGAATTTTGCATCTCCAGTATCAAAATCTTTGGCGGGTTTTCCGGAAAGCGGCGCGAGAAACCCGCCCTGTGTTCCGGGGTAGAAGCGTCTCAATATCTTCAACTGTACTGGATCCACCAATTGTGTTGCAGCACAGGGCGGGGGCAAGAAAAAGGGTTGTCGGTGGTAGCCGGCTAACAGGTGTGTCTCCGACTTTGATGCACATGGAAAAAGGTCAGATCCCCTGCTACCCGGGCAGCGGTGGCAATCCCAGTGCTTTCAGGTAGCTGTTGTGCCGTTCCTGCGCCACGGCACGCTTGTTCTTCAGCGTTTGTAACGTCTCGAATACCTCATCCAGGTCAATTTGCGGCTCTGGCAGTGCGATACTCACATAGCGCGAGATGTT
>NZ_JBHNMF010001575.1:0-552 GCF_048562965.1 Thiolapillus sp.
GTCTGTCGATTACCGCTTTCATCCTCCTCTCCACGCTCCTGCGTGGGGACGTAGAGTGGTATGCATTCCCACCCAGAGCGTGGAAACGAGGAAATGAGTCATGACAGATAAGAAAAAATTGAAGGAAAGGGTATTTCAGGTGGGAGCAAGCGTGTCTTCGGCCTCGTGATAGATTTTGGGACATCCCAGTCCGTCCCCAAAATCGACTCGGCCTTTGGCAACCTATTGGTGCCCCAGCCGTCCTGGTCACCAAGCACTACGCAACAACTTCGCAAGCTCGTTGCTGCTCCGTACTTGGCTCCCAATGACTGGGCGCCGCGTTCGGAGGCCTACTTTGTTTCCCCTCTGGCGCAAGGCACGCCGGGAAAACAGTGCGGCCTCGCGGCTACTGGGGTCTACCAGCCTTCGCTTTGCTCTCCATGGCTGGCAGCGAATGACAAAAGAAAACGACATCGAAAAACACCTGCTCACCAAACTGCAAGACCACAAAATTGTGGAGCAGATGTAGCCATTTCGCAGGCACGCAAAGCCGTCTATGAGCAGGCCAGGGCA
>NZ_JBHNMF010001576.1:0-551 GCF_048562965.1 Thiolapillus sp.
ACCTCAACGCGCTGTTACGCGCAGAAAATGAAGAAGAAGCACAACCTGCCAAGCGCAAAACCTTCAAGGACTATGCGCCTGGCTTTGTGCATGTGGACGTGAAGTATCTGCCGCAAATGGCGGATGAATCCAGGCGGACGTATTTATTTGTCGCCATTGACCGTGCGACACGCTGGGTCTATCTGGAGATTTTGCCAGATAAAAGTGCTCGTAGCGCCAAAGGATTTCTGAAGCAGCTCATCAAGAAGGCGCCTTTTATCATCACCAGGGTGCTGACGGATAATGGTAAAGAGTTTACGGATCGCTTTATCGCCAACGGAGAACGCAAACCCACCGGCCAGCATCCTTTTGATCAAGTATGTCAGGCAGAAGGCATTGAGCACCGTCTGATCAAGCCCAAACACCCGCAAACCAATGGCATGGTTGAGCGTTTCAATGGCCGGATTAGCGAGATTCTCGCTACCACGCATTTTGATGCGTCCAGGGATTTACAGGAGACGCTGTACCAGTATCAGAAAATCTACAACTACCATGTCCCGCAGAAAAACATC
>NZ_JBHNMF010001577.1:0-551 GCF_048562965.1 Thiolapillus sp.
CGTTCACTGGTACAACCAGCGTGCCGAAGACAGTGAGAACCGGATCAAGGAACTGAAACTGGATTTTGGCGGCGGCACCTTGCCGTGTTCGGATTTCAATGCCAATGCGCTGTACTTCTTGATCTCGGCGCTCTCCTATAATCTGTTTGCCCTCATGCGTCAGTTGTTGCCTGGAGAACTGGCGCAGCACCGCGCCATAACAATACGTTGGCGTCTGTATGGCATGGCGGCAAAAGTAGTCAAAACGGGGCGACAACTGTTCGTAAAACTCGCAGAGCGACATCGAATGCTTCTGGAACAGGTGCTCATTGCACTGAAGGCGTTTGAACCGCCGCCCATTTGAGGAAGTTTGCGACCAATCAGGCGGCTATGACGGGATAGGTCCGTCTGAAAGCAGCCGGGTTGCGTTGCAAGGGCTTGGGATATGGATTTTGTGCTGATTTCCTGGTCAAATCCGGTCTAATTCATCGCTGTCTGCAATTCAACCAAGCGGAAATCAGTGGATATTGGCACCCTTCGGGCGCTGATATGCCTCTATCTGGGGATTTGGG
>NZ_JBHNMF010001578.1:0-551 GCF_048562965.1 Thiolapillus sp.
GAAGGTAGCCTAGGGTGCTGTGTAGCTGTGCTCAATCGGCACATTTCGAGCATTTTGAAGGATTTTCTGAGCATGGTATTTTTCATGGTATTATCGTTTAGTAGGAAAATAAGCCATAGAATATAAAAGATAAAAAAAGGCTTATTGATAATAGAGTGGAAACCATTGCCAAGATTCGTCGCCGTCATGAAGTGAACGGTGAAAGCATCAGTGAGATTGCCCGTCGTTTTAACCTGTCGCGCAATACGGTTCGCAAGTATTTGAACCAGAGTGATCCGCAGCGTTACCAACGAAGGCAGCAGCCCAAGCCACAGCTGGGCGCCTATGAAGATCAACTGAAGACCTGGCTGGAGCAGGATAGCCAACGCCCGAAAAAGCAACGACGTACCGCCCGCCGTCTGTTTGAGGACCTTCAGGGCGCGGGCTATACCGGGGCTTACGACAGCGTACAGCGTTTTGTGAAGCACTGGAAACAGGCCCGTCCCGCACTGACCCAGGCCTTTGTGCCCCTGGTGTTCCCTGCCGGTGATGCGGCGCAGTTTGACTGGAGC
>NZ_JBHNMF010001579.1:0-551 GCF_048562965.1 Thiolapillus sp.
TGTTATGAAACCAACCGAAGAAGCCTATTCTCAGTTCCAATTCTAATGTTATTCAAGATCGACAAGTTTTAGAATCAATCCAAACGCTGCCAGCCATGGAGAGCGAAGCGAAGGCTGGTAGCCCCCAGTAGCCGCGAGGCCGCACTGCTTACCCGTCGTGCGCATAGCGCCAGAGGGGAAGCAAAGTAGGCATCCGAACGCGGCGTCCAGTCATTGGGAGACAAGTACGGAGCAGCAACGAGCTTGCGAAGTTGTTGCGTAGTGCTGGGTGACCAGGACGGCTGGGGCACCAATAGGTTGTCAAAGGCCGAGTCGATTTTGGGGACTGGGATGTCCCAAAATCTATCACGAGGTCGAAGACACACTTGAGCCCCCTAGCTTCGATTCAGTTGAAGCAGAAATTAGGGAAAAACTCGTAAAGCTGGATTTGCTTGATGACGCACCAGGGGAGAAGAAAGAAAACAAATCGTCTGAAATACAGCTGTACAGGCTGCGGCATCAATGTATGGGGAAAACCGCAGTTAAAAATAAACTGCGTGGATTGTGATTTA
>NZ_JBHNMF010001580.1:0-550 GCF_048562965.1 Thiolapillus sp.
GGCGGCGTATGACTACGGGGGTCGCGAACTGATCTACAGCGATCCGCCCTATCTCCATCACACACGTACATCGGGGCGCAGATACCGTTTCGACTATGAGGAACAGGACCACATCGAGCTGTTGGAATTGCTCAAGACCCTGCCCTGCAATGTCATCCTGTCCGGCTACCCCTCGGCCCTGTACGACGAACGGCTCGCGGGCTGGCGCACGCTGGAACTGCAGGTCATGAGCCACGCTGGTGTGCGCACGGAAAAACCCGGGTTCAATTTCACCCCCGACCGGGTGCACTGGGCCAGCTGCGCGGGCAGGAATTTCACCGACCGCCAGCGCATCAGGCGCCGTGCCGCGAACTGGGGGAAGAACTACCGGGCACTGCCGCGGGCGGAACACCTCACGGTGCTGGCGGCCATGATGGCGGTCGAGGCCGAGGCCGGATCCGGGTGAGGCATCGATCATGGCCACCGTCAACAAACAATCGCTGCGCGAGGAGTTCGACGCGCTGAAAGGTGAATTCGAGCGCCTGTGCGCCTCGGGCAAGATGACGGCAGA
>NZ_JBHNMF010001581.1:0-550 GCF_048562965.1 Thiolapillus sp.
TGGAACACGGACTTTTTTCATGTTTCGTGGGAACTTACGTCCTGGTCGCACCGCTTCCACTGCATCGGCCATGCGTTGTAATAGCCGCCAGCACAACTCCAACGGAGAAGTGTCCAGGAAGAGGCTGGCCAAGTGGTTCTTCATTTTGGACAGGGCGTTGGCAAAGTTGATCCGGTAGCTATGTTGTCGATGTCGGTAGCGTTCATCTGCCAACCATTGTGCCAGGCATACCAGAATGGCAGTCAGGTTCTGCGCAAAGATCTTGGCGTGAAAGTCCTGCAGCAGCACCCAGGGGGTGCGACCGGAGAAGTTCTCGATCTCCAGGCGTTGTTTTTCCCGTTTGTAGTTCTCCTCGACACCCCAGCGCAGCGCATGGAGCTTGGCAAAAAGCCGGTGTGGATAGGCCTGGGCATCGAGCAGCGAAGTGATCAGCACTTCGACCTCGCCACTCTCCAGCTCCACTCGGATCAGGCGCGCCTGCAACGGCTCGGTGGGCAGATAGCCCTCGCGACACTGCCGCGCACTGGCCGCACCCGAGCACAGTTAAATG
>NZ_JBHNMF010001582.1:0-549 GCF_048562965.1 Thiolapillus sp.
GATAAACATACCGTAAGCGCCAGAGAATCAGCCCTCTTGCAGCTTACTGAGGGTGACGTTCCAAGGTAGCAGGGCCTCGATCTCTTCAACTGTACTGGCCCCACCAATGTGCTGCAGCACAGGGTGGATGTAGGCAAAGGGTTCCAGCCCGTTGGCCTTGGCCGTCTCGATCAGGCTGTAGACGGTGGCGCTGGCTTTTGCGCCACGCGGGGTATCGGCAAAGAGCCAGTTCCGCCGTCCCACCGCAAAGGGTCGGATGGCGTTTTCCGCCAGGGCGTTGCTGATGTGCAGTCGTCCATCGGCAAGATAGCCCGTCAGCAGTTCCCACTGGTTGAGCGTGTATTGCATGGCCTTATACGTCAGGCTGTCCTTGGGCACCCGGGTGCGGTTTTTCTCCAACCAGGCCTTGAGGTCATTGAGTACCGGCTGCGCCAGCTGCTGGCGCTGCCGGGTCTTTTCTTCCGGCGGCAGGGCTTCGATCCGTTTCTCGATGGCGTAGAGTTTGCGGATCTTGCCGATGGCCACATCAGCCTTGCTGACCTTCGTGCG
>NZ_JBHNMF010001583.1:0-549 GCF_048562965.1 Thiolapillus sp.
TTGGGGACGGAAGAACCTATCCAGGCGGCGACCAAGCAGGATGCTGCTTGAGATTGGCCAGGATCTGAGCAATATCACTGGCGTAGGGATACGCTTCCGAGAAGGACAGCCAGACTTTGCGTGCTGTCAGGCGCAGACGGGCGCCGATTTTCAGCAGCTTCAGACGGATCGTCGTGCTCTGGGCCTTGGCGAACGCCGTACCGGTCAGCCCCAGCCGGCGCAGGCCATGCAGCAGGACATAGGCAAAGGAAGAGAAGTACAGCCGCAGTTGGTTCGCCCGCAGGGTGGCACTGCTGGTGCGATCGGCGAACAGTCCCAGTTGCTGCTCCTTGATCCGATTTTGTTCGGCGCATCCCTGCGCCTCACCCCTTCGGGGCTTGCGCGAAAATTCATTCCCGATGAATTTTTCCATCTCGCCACGGGCACAATAAAGATCTTCGTATAAATGTTGGGCATCCGCGTCACGGGTGCTCAGGTTGGTGACGACAAAACGCGGATTGGCCTTGCCCGGCAGGTATTCCGCCTTGCCGATCACCCGCCGTTCACAGG
>NZ_JBHNMF010001584.1:0-549 GCF_048562965.1 Thiolapillus sp.
GTACAGATCCAGGTACTGCGCATACCAGTGCCCCTGACGGCGTTGCCGCACCCAGCGGGTAACATCTCCTGGTGTCACTGTGCGCGCAACCACTTCCTGCACCAGATCGCTGATAATCTTCTGCTCGATCAAGCTGAAATAATCGATCTCCAAAAGAGCCCGAAAATCCCGCTTTGCCAGATCCTGCTCAATGTTCAGTATCCCGGCGCATTCATCAGAAAGATTTTCAAAAGCCTCCTCATGTCTGCGGCTATCCTTCCAGCGCCGTAAAAATACCAGTGCCTCGGAAGACAAATGAACATCCCCGCCGGTTTCCATGGCATAACAGGATTTGAACAGCTCGATGACAAAATCCTTGGTGCCAGGAGCATCCGAGTGATAACCGTACTGGCGCTCCATCTGCTGCCACAAATAGCTGTCCAGGCCGTAGCGCACGAGAATGCGCCATCGCCCATCTTCTTCCTCAGACAGTTCCTCCAGCAGACTTTCCAGTACCGCATCCAGGCGTGGCTCCGCCTGGGCACAGACCGACAGCATCTTCATTCTGAC
>NZ_JBHNMF010001585.1:0-549 GCF_048562965.1 Thiolapillus sp.
TGAAGCCGTAGATAGGGCATTTCGTGGCATTAGTGGCAGCGTGGCCGTATCCGCTTATGAACTGAATGCCCTGCCTTTGCCCACGGTTGACCAGATTTGTGAACTAGAACAATTAATTAGTACTGGATGCCCTAAAGCGACGATTGAGCGCAAGGTGTCGGAATTCTATGAGGAAAAGACGAAGTGACATTTCCGGAAGTACCATCGTTAGCATTGATCGCTGAAAGACTCCCACAAATTTTCCCTGAAGGTACAGAGCACCGAAATTACCTCATCCGAGAAATGGCAGCCAAAACCATTTATGTGATGTTTTACGCTGGAGCCATTGAAGGATCTGACTGCTGGGTGCGCCCTAGCCAGGTCACAGACATGACAGATGAGCAAGCTCTACTAACCGATACCGAAAGCCGGAAAGCATGGGTAAAAATGATGCTTTCCAATAAGAAAAAGAAACCTGGAAACCCTTGGTATGCTGCAAATAGTCGGGAGCCAGTACGGGATGAAACCATCCGAACAGGGTTAATTCCCTTACAAGCCGTTGTAGTTCGT
>NZ_JBHNMF010001586.1:0-237 GCF_048562965.1 Thiolapillus sp.
CCTATTGCCGCATCTCCAGTTACCTGCAGACCATGGCAAATCAGGGATACAATCCGCTGGTCGCCATTCAAATGGCCTTTTCGGGACAGCTCTATGCTGATAGGGGTGAGTAGTTACCATCGATCAACTTAACACCATGTTCGGAACATTTCACACGAGGGACTGAGGCATGGATATAGCAGTGATGCTGAAAGAAATTCAGGTGGCGCCAGGTTTTTTCCTGGAAATCATGCGCCT
>NZ_JBHNMF010001586.1:349-548 GCF_048562965.1 Thiolapillus sp.
CAGCCGTCCTGGTCACCAAGCACTACGCAACAACTTCGCAAGCTCGTTGCTGCTCCGTACTTGGCTCCCAATGACTGGACGCCGCGTTCGGAGGCCTACTTTGTTTTCCCTCTGGCGCAAAGCACGCCGGGAAAACAGTGCGGCCTCGCGGCTACTGGGGTCTACCAGCCTTCGCTTCGCTCTCCATGGCTGGCAGCGG
>NZ_JBHNMF010001587.1:0-548 GCF_048562965.1 Thiolapillus sp.
CGTTGCTTTGCCGCCTGATAGAGCGCATCGCGTTTCACCAGAATCGATCGCTCCGCACCGTTGTGGCGTTGTGCTGGCGTCACAAATTGTATCCCGCTGTGACGATGTTCTTCGTTGTACCAGTGGACAAATCCATAAACCCACTCGCGCGCAGCGCCTAAGTTTTCAAACGGCTTCGATGGGAATGCCGGGGTGTACTTCATTGTGCCAAAGTGGCTCTCCGAATACGGATTGTCATTACTCACCGATGGACGACTGAATGACGGTACGACACCAGGTCGTTGCAGCGTCGCCAGCATGGTCGCGCCCTTCACCGGTGATCCATTGTCGGAATGAAGTACTAAGCCCCTCTCACTGACACCCTCCGCCAGACAGGCTTTGCGGATCAACAGCGAGGCATTCTCAGCTGTTTCGTTTTCATGAATTTCCCAGCCGACAATCTTGCGACTGTAAATATCCATCACCAGGTAGAGCCGATAGAACAACCCCGTTACGGTGGTCGCCAGGAACGTAATGTCCCAACTCCAGACTTCATTCGGCCCCGCTGC
>NZ_JBHNMF010001588.1:0-546 GCF_048562965.1 Thiolapillus sp.
ACGCCAATCGAAGCGCCTGACCGAGAATGAGTACAAAAACCTGCAGAAACGCTACCGCAATATCCTCACCCGCGGTGCAAAGCAGCTCCCGCCTATCCCGCTCAGACAAAACGGCAAACGGAGCCGGGTCGCCAAATCCGATGCGCACAACCTGTGGGAACGACTGAAGAAGCATGAGACGGCAGTACTGCTCTTCGCCAGACTCTCACACGTGCCGTTTACCAACAACCGGGCCGAACGTGACCTGAGAATGAGCAAGGTCAAACAGAAGGTGTCGGGGTGCTTCCGGACAAGAAAGTACGCCGAGGCCTATTGCCGCATCTCCAGTTACCTGCAGACCATGGCAAATCAGGGATACAATCCGCTGGTCGCCATTCAAATGGCCTTTTCGGGACAGCTCTATGCTGATAGGGGTGAGTAGTTACCCCCGAACATGATTTCATTGGACGCAGTTGTAAGTTTGCGGTTCGCCCGCATGATATCGGGAACCGTTGTGGCAGCAGCCCTGTTCATGCTATCCGCCTGTGCCGGCCTGATGACAGACAG
>NZ_JBHNMF010001589.1:0-546 GCF_048562965.1 Thiolapillus sp.
GAATTTGTGGGTAGCAGAGGTGGGTTTGAGGCAAATGATCAGGTCTGTCCTGTCGGGGTAGAGCACCCCACCCGGTCTCTGAGAAGATGGAGTTGTGAAACCATCATCAACTCAGAGGGAAGCAAGTGGGATGCAGCTCAAGACTATCCTGAACCGGGTGCATAAATTCAAGTCATTTGTCTACAAGTCGGTGCGCTGGGTTGGTAACGAAGCGGCACCCGAGCTGGAAGTCGAGGTTGCCGAGCGGGCGAATGGCAAGCCGGTCTGCTCGGGCTGCTGCCACCATCGCCCAGGCTATGATCGACTGGCGAAGCGCCGATTCGAGTTTGTTCCGTTGTGGAGGATCAAGGTGTTTCTGGTGTATGCCCCACGCCGGGTCGAATGCCCCAGCTGTGGGATTCGCGTGGAACAAATGCCCTGGGCCATGGGGGAAACGGCCACTGACCAGAGCCTATGGCTGGTTTCTGGCGAGCTGGGCCAGGCGGCTCTCCTGGAAGGAGACGGCGGAAGTCTTCCGAACCTCCTGGGAAAGCGTATTCCGCTCCG
>NZ_JBHNMF010001590.1:0-545 GCF_048562965.1 Thiolapillus sp.
ACTCACTGGTTCCCAGTTTCGTGTTTCCCGGCTCCAGCGCTCTGGATTCCGTTGCTTTGCCGACTCATAAACTACCTTCCGATTCATCAGTATCAGTTTCTCTGCGCCACTGTGGCGTTGAGCGGGCGTCACGAACTGTATCCCACTATGACGGTGCTCTTCGTTATACCAGTGGACGAATTCGCTGACCCATTCTCGCGCCGCATCCAGGCTCTCAAAGGGTTTTGACGGATAGGCTGGTGTGTATTTCATTGTTCCGAACAAGCTCTCCGAATAAGGATTGTCGTTGCTGACCGAAGGACGACTGAATGACGGTACAATACCTAATCTTTGCAGCATTGCCAGCATGGTAGCGCCTTTCATCGGCGAGCCATTGTCAGAGTGCAATACCAAATCTTGCATGCTGATCCCTTCCGCCAGACAGGCTTTGCGGATCAACAGGGCAGCATGGTCCGCCGTCTCGTTTTCATGGATCTCCCAGCCAACGATCTTGCGACTGTAAATATCCATTATCAGGTACAGTCGGAAGAATATCCCCACAATGG
>NZ_JBHNMF010001591.1:0-544 GCF_048562965.1 Thiolapillus sp.
CGCTGCTGCTCATGCTTCTATCTGGAGTCGCTCAGGCGCTGGAGAATGGCAATGGCCTCCGTCTGCAAAAGATGTCTGAACAGGTATATGCGGTAGTCGGCCCTTATGGTGGGCGTACGCCACAGAACCTGGGAAACAACGCGACCTTTGGCTTTGTGGTGACGGACGAAGGAGTGGTATTGATCGACTCCGGTGGAACCTATCAGGGAGCGGAGGCCATCGACAGGCTGATCAAACAGGTGACCGACAAGCCTGTGAAGTATGTGCTCAATAGCGGCGGACAAGACCACCGCTGGCTTGGCAATGGTTATTTCAAAGAACGCGGTGCCCGCGTTATCGCCAGCGAGGCGGTGGTGGCCGATCAGCACAAGCGTCTGCAGGACCAGATGTTCATGCTGGGTAATCAGGTGGGTGAAAAAGAAATCGTTGGCACCGAGCCGGTGTATGCGGATGAGACTTTTACTGACAGTATGCGTTTTATCCTGGGTAGTACCGTTTTCGAACTTCAACGGGTGGGTCCGGCTCACACGCCAGGAGACAGTCT
>NZ_JBHNMF010001592.1:0-544 GCF_048562965.1 Thiolapillus sp.
AAATCAAGAAGCCAGTCCCTTTGCGCTGTGGTGTAGGTCTCAGCAAGTGGCTCAGGTACAACCAGTTGAAGGCGGTGGCCTCTCATTTCATCGGTTTGGGCAGTACTGATGGCTGTTTCCTAGTGTCAGCAGATGCTTGTCCGGAATGCGCTCCGCTTCTGAAAGAACCTGTCTCCATCGGTCCTTACAAGTACTTTTTGCTCCCAGCATGGTCAGCAGATTAGAATCAAAAAACGGATCATGATATTCCCCTCCGCTGGGGAACAGAAAATCCGGACGGGCGCGGTTCTCTGTGGTAGCACCTCGTTGGTAGCAGATTTGCCGTAACTACTCACCCCTATCAGCGTAGAGCTGTCCCGAAAAGGCCATTTGAATGGCGACCAGCGGATTGTATCCCTGATTTGCCATGGTCTGCAGGTAACTGGAAATGCGGCAATAGGCCTCGGCGTACTTTCTTGTCCGGAAGCACCCCGACACCTTCTGTTTGACCTTGCTCATTCTCAGGTCACGTTCGGCCCGGTTGTTGGTAAACGGCACGTGGGAG
>NZ_JBHNMF010001593.1:0-544 GCF_048562965.1 Thiolapillus sp.
TATGCGGGCTGGGCCAAACGGCATTTCGACCGCTGGTATGCCTGGGCCATACGCAGTCGCCTGACACCGATCAAGAAAAAGGCGAAAATGATCAAGAACCATTTGCCGAATATTCTGACCTGTTTCAAACACCGAATCAGTAATGCTGTGGCTGAAGGGTTGAACTCCAAGATTCAGACGATCAAAGCCAATGCGCGAGGTTATCGATCCTTTGCAGGATTCAGAAACAGCATCCTGTTTTACTGCGGTGGCCTGGATATGGCGCCTTAGGCTTCACACGAATCTACGAAGAACCACTTTTCCCTTGAGCTGTTGCAGGATGGATTCCACAACCTGGGGCAGTGTCATGCCCTGCGCCACCTGATCGTGGGTGATATGATGGATGGTGATGTTGTCATCATCCATGTCCCTTTTGCTGTGGATGATCTGATGGTGTGCTGTGTCCAGGGCCACCTGATTGTGCAGCAATGTTACATAGCCCACGCTCAGCAGGTGATCGTGTTTTGCGTCCAGGCCGGAGGTTTCAAAGTCCATCGCCAGCAGC
>NZ_JBHNMF010001594.1:0-542 GCF_048562965.1 Thiolapillus sp.
GATGTCGGGTAATCGAATTGAATGTGCAGCCAGATCATGTGCATCTGCTGGTGAAGGTGCCGCCAAAGGTGTCGATATCGAAGTTGCCTGGTGTGGTGAAAGGAAAAACTGCACTGCGGATATTCACGAAATTTCCGTACCTACGGAACAAACCATATTGGGGCAATCATTTCTGGGCGAAAGGTTACTGCGTTGATACAGTAGGTGTAGATGCTGAGATGATACGGAAGTATGTAAAATACCAGGAGAAACAGGAACAACGCCAAGTTCAAATGGACTTGGGCAAGTAATCAATGAAATGGGATAACTCACCAGCCAGCCTTCTCAGAAGGCTGGCATCAAAGCCCCCTTATAGGGGGCAAAAGGCAAATCTGCGTTCTTAGAACGCAGATTTTTAGAATATAATCACACGGGACCCGACACCAGGATCAGTTCCCCTGGTTCTGGAGAAACGGCAAGTTCACGGGTGAGCGGGTTAACAATGTACATCTGACGAATGCCGAAAAGAAAACAGCCCACGAGCGGGCGGAGGGTAAATCATC
>NZ_JBHNMF010001595.1:0-542 GCF_048562965.1 Thiolapillus sp.
ATAGCGCCAAATACTGGCATGAGGAAAAGACGTGGACGGCAACGCAAGCGTGTCTTCGGCCTCGTGATAGATTTTGGGACATCCCAGTCCCCAAAATCGACTCGGCCTTTGACAACCTATTGGTGCCCCAGCCGTCCTGGTCACCAAGCACTACGCAACAACTTCGCAAGCTCGTTGCTGCTCCGTACTTGTCTCCCAATGACTGGACGCCGCGTTCAGAGGCCTACTTTGTTTTCCCTCTGGCGCAAGGCACGCCGGGAAAACAGTGCGGCCTCGCGGCTACTGGGGTCTACCAGCCTTCGCTTCGCTCTCCATGGCTGGCAGCGAGATACTGCTACTGGGATTGGGGATTCAGTCTCCCTGGAAACTGATGAATCAACACTTGGATACGAGTAAACAGCCGCATGAACTTCATCTGGAAGTTAACCCGGAAATTTCACCGCCCCACTGGAAATAGGCCTCTTTTTGTTGCATAAAGTAAGGGTTACCAAACACTTACCAGCAACAAAACAAAGAGGCCTATGAATACAGAGTGTAAACCA
>NZ_JBHNMF010001596.1:0-541 GCF_048562965.1 Thiolapillus sp.
GTTTTCGATATAGAGATCCGATTTCGGGTCCGCCAGGCGTTGGCGAATCAGATTCCGCACGAATGATGCACCACCGCTGCCAGCCATGGAGAGCGAAGCGAAGGCTGGCAGTCCCCAGTAGCCGCGAGGCCGCACTGCTTACCCGTCGTGCGCATAGCGCCAGAGGGGAAGCAAAGTAGGCATCCAAACGCGGCGTCCAGTCATTGGGAGGCAAGTACGGAGCAGCAACGAGCTTGCGAAGTTGTTGCGTAGTGCTGGGTGACCAGGACGGCTGGGGCACCAATAGGTTGTCAAAGGCCGAGTCGATTTTGGGGACTGGGATGTCCCAAAATCTATCACGAGGCCGAAGACACGCTTATCCTTCTGTCGCAGACTCACAAATATACTCTTATGATGCTATAACAATCAACCGGATATGGCTTCCCAAATCCCCAGATAGAGGCATATCAGCGCCCGAAGGGTGCCAATATCCACTGATTTCCGCTTGGTTGAATTGCAGACAGCGATGAATTAGACCGGATTTGACCAGGAAATCAGCACA
>NZ_JBHNMF010001597.1:0-540 GCF_048562965.1 Thiolapillus sp.
TGACGGTGGGCGAATCACTTCGGACGGTGGCGGATTGCTGCTGCGCGAGGTGGATCAGCGTATCGGCCTGCTGGATCGCCTGGCCGCTTGCTTCACCGATCACCGCAACCCCGAGAGCATCCGCTGCCAGCCATGGAGAGCGAAGCGAAGGCTGGTAGACCCCAGTAGCCGCGAGGCCGCACTGCTTACCCGTCGTGCGCATAGCGCCAGAGGGGAAGCAAAGTAGGCATCCAAACGCGGCGTCCAGTCATTGGGAGACAAGTACGGAGCAGCAACGAGCTTGCGAAGTTGTTGCGTAGTGCTTGGTGACCAGGACGGCTGGGACACCAATAGGTTGTCAAAGGCCGAGTCGATTTTGGGGACTGGGATGTCCCAAAATCTATCACGAGGCCGAAGACACACTTGGAACACAGCGTGCAGGATCTGGTGGCCCAGCGGGTATATGGTTTGGCGCTGGGCTACGAAGACTTGAACGACCACGATGATTTGCGCAAGGACAGCACTCTCGCCTTGCTGGTGGGCAAGCGGGACCTGACCGGA
>NZ_JBHNMF010001598.1:0-540 GCF_048562965.1 Thiolapillus sp.
CGGCTCAGCGCGGCGCATGTTTATGGCGGAGGTTGTTGAGTTGCTTGGCTGGGGTGGTCAACGTTACGTTGAAAAGACTTTCGGCTGGGACAGAGAAACGATTCGTAAGGGACAGCAAGAAAGGGATGCAGGAGAACCCGCATTGGATGGACGTTGCCGCTCTGGTCGTAAGAAGGCGGAAGAACACTGTCCCCGGTTGCTGGACGATATCGTCGACATTCTCGACACCACAGGGCAAACCGACCCCACCTTCAGAAGCACTCGAATTTATACGCCAATCACCGCCAGGGAGGTCCGGCGCCGACTACTGGAACAAAAAGGCTACACGGACAGCCCGTTGATCGGTGAGAGGAGTTTGCGAACGAAGCTCAATATGCTGGGCTACCGGCCACAACGTATCCGCAAATGCAAGCCACACAAACGTCTGCCAGAAACTGACGCCATCTTTGAAGAAATTCATCGGGTGAATGCTCAAGCTGATGAACAGCCGGGAGTATTACGGTTATCTTTGGACACCAAGGCAACCGTCAAGGTGGGACC
>NZ_JBHNMF010001599.1:0-540 GCF_048562965.1 Thiolapillus sp.
CCGGGGTGGTTTTTTGGCAGGTCAGCAGCGTCCCGTGAGGCAGGGTGACAAACGAAGCACGGTCTGACGGCGGCGCGCCATGATGGATGGCCTGCCGGAATCCTCGCAAAAAGCAGGGGATATCGGCGTGTCCGCCGACCAATATAACCTTTGTTGTGTATCGCCATTATCGTTTTATGCAACACAAGGCAGTTTGTCGTCCCCTGGCGATACACAAGGACGTTCATGGCGCCTCCCTGCCCTCCGCGATATTGATCATCCTCGGGATGCTCAGAATGGCTGGCCTGCGTTACCTGCGGCAACAGAGCCTTGCCGTCCAGATCAGAGCGAAGGAGACTGTTCGGCACAGAAGGTTGCATCTATGCCACATCCTGCGGGAAAAGCTGCTGCATCAGGCCTTTCTTGAGGTTCTTGAGGGCGTCGAGCTTGTGCGACTCCAGCCCGATCACCTCATCAAGGGAGGAGAGGCAGTGGGCGATTTTTTGTTGTTCCTTGGGATAGGGAGGAACCGCAAGCTTCAGCTTTTCGAGTTGCGTCGTG
>NZ_JBHNMF010001600.1:0-540 GCF_048562965.1 Thiolapillus sp.
GAGGCAGGCTTGTACTCATCTTAGGGGTGAGTAGTTACGACCCCTTTACGAATCCACGAATGATCGTTGAACCGACTCCCATACCAATGATATCCACTTTCTCATGCATGATTATTTGTTGATCAGCGCCCAGATCATAAGTACCAGGCGCAATCATCAAAGTACATCTGGCGCTGACAGGCACGATGACATCGCCGAGTGTGCACCAGTCTGCCAGATGATTCATGGCATCAACCGGGCTGGTGTAGTAATCATCGTATTCAGAATCACTGCCATCAGGCACTACCCATGTCATGTTCGCGGGTAATGGTGGCAGGGCAGCTGTGGACTGGACACTGCCATCCAAAAACCGGATACCGGTGGGGTTGATACCCAGTCCCGTACTGGCAGGCGGGGCAGCACCGGTAACCGATGGGAAGAGCCAAAGACTTCCCAGAAACACACACCAAAGACAACGTGACATCAAGCGTGTCTTCGGCCTCGTGAAAGATTTTGGGACATCCCAGTCCCCAAAATCGACTCGGCCTTTGACAACCTATT
>NZ_JBHNMF010001601.1:0-540 GCF_048562965.1 Thiolapillus sp.
AGCGAAGTTGGCGGGTTGGCTTATAGATTCTCAGGAGTTCAGTCAAGTAGTCAGGAGCAGTCGAGTTGAGGCAATTATAACAGAGAGAAGAGAGTTTGTACTGTATCCGTGAATCAATGGGCAACCAATGAAGAGAAGCAAGATGAGGAGAAATGTGGTCCGTTTTAGAAACTCTTAGAACAAGGCGAGCAGCGTTGTTCTGAACCTTCTGTAGTTTGTTTAGGAGATACTGAGGACATCCAAAAAGAAGAGAGTTGCAATAATCAAGACGTGAAAGAACAAAGGCAGAGACAAGAGTCTTTGTGGCATCTGTAGACAGAAGATGACGGATGGAACTAATGCGACGGAGTTCAAAGTTAGCTGAGCGTACCAGATTGGAGACATGGGTTTTCATTGTCAAATGGCAGTCAAATGTAACACCAAGGTTCTTGACAGAGTCCGACAAGGGAACAGATGCACAACCTACAGTTATAAAGTCTGGGAAGGAAAAAGAGAGAGATCTAGACTTTCGACCCGAGGATACGATCATTGCTTCAGTCT
>NZ_JBHNMF010001602.1:0-539 GCF_048562965.1 Thiolapillus sp.
GGCCTTTGACAACCTATTGGTGCCCCAGCCGTCCTGGTCACCAAGCACTACGCAACAACTTCGCAAGCTCGTTGCTGCTCCGTACTTGGCTCCCAATGACTGGACGCCGCGTTCGGAGGCCCACTTTGTTTTCCCTCTGGCGCAAGGCACACCGGGAAAACAGTGCGGCCTCGCGGCTACTGGGGTCTACCAGCCTTCGCTTCGCTCTCCATGGCTGGTAGCGAATGAGGCCTGTTTGTTTGTGTAATCAATGGCTTAACACACTGTATTATACAGTAAAATCAGGCTTCATTCATCAGTAACCTATTGTTTTTCAAGCGAAAGAAACAAAATAAACAAGAATATTACCAAGTACTAATTTATCCGCCATATTAGTCGGCTCTAATATTCATTGCTCCAAAAAATTGGGAAACTTCAGCTTTTCAAAACAGCTCATTGTTATTTCTCCGAAATTAATTCAGTTGTGGGGACAACTCAGTTTCGGGTTGTAACATGGGCCGTATCAGTCGTGACAGGCTGAGCCTATCACTCATGACCAC
>NZ_JBHNMF010001603.1:0-538 GCF_048562965.1 Thiolapillus sp.
GGATGAACCTTTGGCGGTTCTGCGCGACCTCTCCGATTCAGTTGATCAGCATCTCTCAGTATCCGATAGAAACTCGACTCAGAGCCAATGTACTCCCCCTTGTCTGCCAGTATAGGTACAACAAGCGTGTCTTCGGCCTCGTGATAGATTTTGGGACATCCCAGTCCCCAAAATCGACTCGGCCTTTGACAACCTATTTGTGCCCCAGCCGTCCTGGTCACCAAGCACTACGCAACAACTTCGCAAGCTCGTTGCTGCTCCGTACTTGGCTCCCATATGACTGGACGCCGCGTTCGGATGCCTACTTTGTTTTCCCTCTGGCGCAAGGCACGCCGGGAAAACAGTGCGGCCTCGCGGCTACTGGGGTCTACCAGCCTTCGCTTCGCTCTCCATGGCTGGCAGCGATAGCTGGCAGCGTTTGTGAGGGCGGTAAGCTCTTGTATTCAGGAAGATTACAGGTTTTTATGATCTGTTCTCTCTCCGCTTCACTGAGCTTGTTTGCCGGTATGCGTTGTGCTGCCGCCAACTTGCGTTGATC
>NZ_JBHNMF010001604.1:0-537 GCF_048562965.1 Thiolapillus sp.
CCGCGTTTGGATGCCTACTTTGCTTCCCCTCTGGCGCTATGCGCACGACGGGTAAGCAGTGCGGCCTCGCAGCTACTGGGGTCTACCAGCCTTCGCTTCGCTCTCCATGGCTGGCAGCGAACGTGATCGTAAGCAGGTGGATCTTGCCAAGCAATACAATGCCACCCCACAGACTATTCGTAAATGGCAAAATCGGGACGAATTCACCGACAAAAGCCATCGTCCCCATCGCCTGCAAACCAAGCTCAGCGAACATCAGGAAATGCTAGTCGTTGAGTTACGCAAGTTGCTGCTATTGCCTCTGGATGACCTGTTGGTTATCGTCCGTGAATTTATCCACCCCGAGGCCACTTGATCAGGCATCCACCGCACCCTGCGCCGCCACGGGGTTTCTAACCTCAATGCATTGTTACGTGGTAACTACTCACCCCTATCAGCATAGAGCTGTCCCGAAAAGGCCATTTGAATGGCGACCAGCGGATTGTATCCCTGATTTGCCATGGTCTGCAGGTAACTGGAAATGCGGCAATAGGCCTC
>NZ_JBHNMF010001605.1:0-535 GCF_048562965.1 Thiolapillus sp.
GACGCAGGCCATGCAGCAGGACATAGGCGAAAGAAGAGAAGTACAGCCGCAGTTGGTTCGCCCGCAGGGTGGCACTGCTGGTGCGATCGGCGAACAGTCCCAGTTGCTGCTCCTTGATCCGATTTTGTTCGGCGCATCCCTGCGCCTCACCCCTTCGGGGCTTGCGCGAAAATTCATTCCCGATGAATTTTTCCATCTCGCCACGGGCACAGTAAAGATCTTCGTATAAATGTTGGGCATCCGCGTCACGGGGGCTCAGGTTGGTGACGACAAAACGCGGATTGGCCTTGCCCGGCAGGTATTCCGCCTTGCCGATCACCCGCCGTTCACAGGACCAGGATTTGCGCGTGCGGTAGCGGAAGTCACGGAAACACCGGGCGGCCTCGCCGGTGCGCTCACAGGCCAGGCGGGCCGCTTCCATTTCTTTGCCCAAGGCCTGTTGCAGGCGCTTGTTGCGCGCCAGACCCAGAACATAGCCCACGTCGTTGGTCTCGCACCAGGCCATGATCGCGTCACGGCAGAAACCCGAGTCTGC
>NZ_JBHNMF010001606.1:0-535 GCF_048562965.1 Thiolapillus sp.
TCAACAGCCTCAAAGGGGTGTCGTCCCGCCGCCTGCGCAAACGCTACCCGCACATCAAAACCCACTGGATCGGAAAGAAAGGCCATCTCTGGTCGCCTTCGTACTTTGCCGGTTCCGTGGGCGGTGCCCCCATCGAGGTACTGAAGCAGTACATCGAACAACAGCAAGCCCCTCACTAATCGCCTACCGGCGATGCGCTATCCTTCCCCTCCATGAAGGAAGGGGCTTGTCGCGCTTTTTGGTCATTCCCGGCGCTCACGTGTATGCCAGAGCCGGAGCATGTAAATCGTGTCGTCAGCAATTTCGTACCGCATTTCATATTGGCCGACCAGAATGCGGCGCACCTCGCTCGGCGCGAACTGGAATAGTTGCTCGCCGATGCGGGGATTGCTCAACAAGATGTCGGGGGCCTTCACCAAAGCCCGCACGGCCTTGATGGCCGCGGGCTTGTTCACGGGCAGTAAGAAATCGTATAGGCGGGTCAAGTCGGAAAGCGCCTTACTGGTCCATTTCAGGACCATCAGCGCGGTGCCGG
>NZ_JBHNMF010001607.1:0-535 GCF_048562965.1 Thiolapillus sp.
GATGAATGTCATTGGCAGTTCACCCCTTGGGTGAAATCATGAAAATCACTGGAACTGCAATTTTACGCGATTATCATCGGGCGAACGACTTTCAGGTGGCTGCCGAAGTCACGGATTCAGGCAGATGTTTCAGATTGGGTGGTGGTGTGCAGGCTATCTCATAGCCAACAGGACCGGAAAAGGATTCTGCAATCAGCGTGTATGGTACATTTGTTGGCAGCTTTGTGCGGACGTAACCGGCCAGTTGGTCGTAGTCCAGTGCTTCATCAATGGAATAGTCAATAATATGTGGATGGACCTTTGATGAAAATGCCTGGATCAGGGGTTCGAAGAGGATACCGGTACCATCCATCCCTGGCAGCAAGACAATGTGTTTCATTGCCTGGAGGAGGGCAATGGCGCGCCTGTAATGTTTGGCTTTTTGCAATCCACGGTGTAAAACCCTAGCTTTTCCTAAGCAGATCATCGTGCTCTGCCAACGATTCCAAGGTTGAAATAGGGGTACCGTAACTTTTCTCGATTCTATCGCCCGTGG
>NZ_JBHNMF010001608.1:0-534 GCF_048562965.1 Thiolapillus sp.
AGGCCTATTGCCGCATCTCCAGTTACCTGCAGACCATGGCAAATCAGGGATACAATCCGCTGGTCGCCATTCAAATGGCCTTTTCGGGACAGCTCTATGCTGATAGGGGTGAGTAGTTACAGGCGATCATTGATTTTTTCGTTAATAAACTGCTCTCTCGCCTTTTTTACGATCTTCCTAAACTGCTCCAACACCGACTGAGTCAATCTTCCACCGTAAATCCTTGAAGCGAAAAAACGGACAAACTCCTCAGAAGGTTTTTCTAGTTCCTGCTCAAGAATCTTTTTTATTGCTCCTGTGTACTTGAGCGTACTTGCAGTGGTAAGTATTATATCTTCCAAAGAAAATGCAGATGTAGTGAATTTTTTTAGCTCATTGATCTGATGGTCTTCAAAGTCAAGAATATTGAATTCAAAAAATGGCTCTTCCCCTGATTGAGTGGGCGCCCATCATCTAGTAATCCCATCAGGGTAAAGATCCAACCCGCCGAGATGGAAGTAAATGGCATTGGCAAACCGCTCTTTATTGCGGAAG
>NZ_JBHNMF010001609.1:0-534 GCF_048562965.1 Thiolapillus sp.
AGCGAGAAATTCTATTGCTGAAATCGAATATGTTTTACAACCACATTCTGATTTCATTAAAGACGTGAAAGCGGCGAATGCCAGAGCAAAAAACATCAGAAAAACCCTAAAACCATAAAACCATAAAACACAAGCGTGTCTTCGACCTCGTGATAGATTTTGGGACATCCCAGTCCCCAAAATCGACTCGGCCTTTGACAACCGCTGCCAGCCATGGAGAGCGAAGCGAAGGCTGGTAGTCCCCAGTAGCCGTGAGGCCGCACTGCTTACCCGTCGTGCGCATAGCGCCAGAGGGGAAGCCAAGCGTGTCTTCGGCCTCGTGATAGATTTTGGGACATCCCAGTCCCCAAAATCGACTCAGCCTTTGACAACCTATTTGTGCCCCAGCCGTCCTGGTCACCAAGCACTACGCAACAACGTAAGCGCCAGAGAATCAGCCCTCTTGCAGCTTACTGAGGGTGACGTTCCAAGGTAGCAGGGCCTCGATCTCTTCAACTGTACTGGCCCCACCAATGTGCTGCAGCACATGGTGGA
>NZ_JBHNMF010001610.1:0-533 GCF_048562965.1 Thiolapillus sp.
CAGACGGGTGTCACCCACGGGGGGGCTGATGTCAGAACGTACCACCGGCAACGCCCTTGGTGCGCCTTGGCAAGCGTGTCTTCGGCCTCGTGATAGATTTTGGGACATCCCAGTCCCCAAAATCGACTCGGCCTTTGACAACCTATTTGTGCCCCAGCCGTCCTGGTCACCAAGCACTACGCAACAACTTCGCAAGCTCGTTGCTGCTCCGTACTTGGCTCCCATATGACTGGACGCCGCGTTCGGAGGCCTACTTTGTTTTCCCTCTGGCGCAAGGCACGCCGGGAAAACAGTGCGGCCTCGCGGCTACTGGGGACTACCAGCCTTCGCTTCGCTCTCCATGGCTGGCAGCGTAAGTGTTCCCCACACCCGTGGGGATGAACCGTATCTGGCTGGTCCTCTAGATAGATCATCCAAGCGTGTCTTCGGCCTCGTGATAGATTTTGGGACATCCCAGTCCCCAAAATCGACTCGGCCTTTGACAACCTATTGGTGCCCCAGCCGTCCTGGTCACCAAGCACTACGCAACAACT
>NZ_JBHNMF010001611.1:0-533 GCF_048562965.1 Thiolapillus sp.
CGTATTGGCCTTTTGTGCGGCCATTATCGGTGCCGGATATTATTATCTGATGATGGATGAATATGATGCTCTGGCTAAAGTGGAGAAAACTGAAAAGGATCTTCGCGCCGAACTGGAGCGTAAACAGGCCAAGGCGGTCAATCTGGCAGCTTATAAAGAGCAGCTCAAGGAAATGCAGGAATCGTTTGGCGTCATGCTGCGTCAGTTGCCGGACAAGAACGACATCGCCGGCCTGCTGGTCGATGTTTCCCAGACAGGGTTGGCTGCCGGGCTGGAGTTCGAGCTTTTCCAACCCATGCCGGAAATCAAACGGGATTTTTATGCAGAAAAACCGATAAAGATTCGCGTAAAGGGCGACTACCATGAATTTGGTGAATTCGTCAGTGGCCTTGCTGCCTTGCCGCTTATCGTAACCGTTCATGATGTCAAGATTTCCAGGAAGAAAGACGGTGGTCAACTGGTCATGGAAGCCACGGCAAAAACCTACCGCTATCTCGAGGAGGCGGGCTGATGAAGTATTTGTATCCGGCTGT
>NZ_JBHNMF010001612.1:0-532 GCF_048562965.1 Thiolapillus sp.
TTAAACAAATACCCAAACGCCCCGCTCAGTGCCCCATTTGCGAACTTTCCTCCCGACAGGGTACTGGCCGTGCCGCCAATGATGGCCGACGCTGCTGCACCACCAAACTTTCCAGGAATGCTTTCCGAGAGTTTCCCAGCACTGAGTTTGGTAAACACGCCAGTGGCAAAACCACTTCCAAAGCTGTCACCTCTGGCTCTGGCGAAGGCGCCGCCGACCAGGCCATGAGCCAACACCCGTTTGACGGTGATACCAGCACCCAGGTTGCCGATGGATGGGCCGTCCAGACTGCTGGCTCCTCCAATACCACTGGAGATACCCGACTGCAAACCACTCAGTGCACCAGCCTCAAATCCATCAGCAAAAGTGCCTCCCATAGCTTCTGCGGCAATTCCTTGTGCAAGTCCACCCAATCCAGCCTGAACAGCCGTTTGAATCACCGCCATTTCAGTGGTTGAGATAGCCGTTGTCGCTGCAATATTCCAGGCTATTGCTTCTGCGCCCGCCTCAGTGCCCACAGTAATCGCAAAAT
>NZ_JBHNMF010001613.1:0-532 GCF_048562965.1 Thiolapillus sp.
AGCGTTGTTCCCGTCATGTGCTTCCTGGCTTCGGACATTTCGGTGCCATCCGAATCAAAGCTGCACACCACCCGGTTGCGGCCCCTCTCTTTGGCCTGATACAGCGATGCATCGGCCTGTTTGAACAAACTCTCCAGGTCATGGCTGCCAACAGCCACGCCAAAACTGGCTGTAACCGGAATTTTGACATCACCGCAGGCGGTGACTGTACTTTCCAGACAGGATCTCAAGTCCTCGGCCACCTCCCTGGCCTGCTCTTTTTCCTTTACCAGCAGCAGCACACCGAACTCTTCTCCTCCCAGACGGGCACACAGGTCATCGCTGCGAAGGCAGACCTGGTGGGCATCCGCAATCGCCTTCAGCACCACGTCCCCGCAATGATGACCCCAGGTATCATTGATGTTCTTGAAGCTGAAGTTTCCCAATTTTTTGGAGCAATGAATATTAGAGCCGACTAATATGGCGGATAAATTAGTACTTGGTAATATTCTTGTTTATTTTGTTTCTTTCGCTTGAAAAACAATAGGTTATT
>NZ_JBHNMF010001614.1:0-531 GCF_048562965.1 Thiolapillus sp.
ACTAGAGTTTAGAGTAAGCAACATTGTTCCACCGTATATTTTCGGGTGAAATAAAGTTGCTATTTTGTTCATACTGCCCGTTAGAGCTTGTTCTATACGCTGATTGCTGCATCCTGCTCACTTCCTCGCCAATTGGGCGGTTCGAATTTTCTGCATTTACGGTTCCACCACTGCCGGACAGGGACATGGTGAAAAATCAGTAGCAGTCCTTTACGGATCTGCCCTGCCGTTGTGGGATTGTCCTTTCGCCAGGGCGAATGGCAACACAGTTGCCTGACGGTCTGATCATCCAGATAGCCCAATAATTGGATCAGACCATAACCCACCAAGGTCAGGTGCACCCAACGATGCAGCGTCTGGCGGGTTTGTTGCCAGGCCTCTTTCAAGCCCCAGGAGAGTTTCAGTTGATTGAACGTAACTACTCACCCCTATCAGCATAGAGCTGTCCCGAAAAGGCCATTTGAATGGCGACCAGCGGATTGTATCCCTGATTTGCCATGGTCTGCAGGTAACTGGAGATGCGGCAATAGG
>NZ_JBHNMF010001615.1:0-531 GCF_048562965.1 Thiolapillus sp.
GGAAATCGGAACTGGGGTTGTCATAGGTTTCGTTGTTGCGGACGATCATCCAGTCGCCGCCGTTGGACAGGTAGATGCCATGTCCGTCACCACTGCCGGCACCGTGTGCAATATTGTTTTCCACAACGATCCAGTCTGATCCGCCCGAGAGTATGGGGTCCTTGTACTGACCGGAAATATGATTATTGAGGATGGCGACACCTTTCTGGTGGTAGTGGGTCTCGTAGCCCCCCACAGCGCGTACACCATAACTGCCACCTTTCAGGGTGAAGCCATCGACTGCAACATAGTCGGCATATTCCAGATTGAAACAGGTGGCGCGGCTGGAACTGCAGCAACTTATTTCCACGCCGGGATCAGCCTTCAGCACGATGGGGGCGTCGTAAGTACCGGAATTGTCTTCATCCAATTGCTGTCAATGGCCAATAATTTTGACCCCCTTTCGGCCAATAAAATTGACCCACCCGGGGCGTGATAAAATCAGCCTTCGCGTTTGTGCTTCAATCGATAGCTCTCACCTCCCAGCATGAA
>NZ_JBHNMF010001616.1:0-530 GCF_048562965.1 Thiolapillus sp.
CCGCTAACGAAATGGTTTCTGGCCATCTATTTGCTCACACAGAGAAAAACCAGCGTATCTGCGCTGCAATTGAAGCGGGATATTGGCGTCAGCTATAACACGGCATGGAAAATGAAGCACCAGCTGATGCAAGTGATGCTGGAGCGTGAGAAAGGAAAAAAGCTCAGTGGCCGTATTGAGATAGATGATGCATATATCGGTGGTGAGCGTCCAGGAAAGCCTGGGCGTGGCGCTGCACATAAGGCTCCGTTTATTGCCGTCGTTGAAACGGAAGGGGAAGAACATCGCCCTCAGCGGATGCAATTGCGGACAGTCAGCGGGTTTCGCAGTGCTGAAATCGAACGCTATGCAAAGACCAGTCTGGAGGTTGGAAGCATTGTGGTCAGCGATGGCTTGGCTTGTTTCAAAGCAGTGGGAAAGGCAGGATGCCATCCTATTCCTTTCGTCTCCGAAGGTGGGCGTAAAGGGGTTGAACACCCATCCTTCAAATGGGTGAATACCCTGCTGGGCAACGTAAAAAATGCAATAAC
>NZ_JBHNMF010001617.1:0-529 GCF_048562965.1 Thiolapillus sp.
ACAGAGCGGTGTATTGGAACGACTTCTGGCTGAACGCCTGGTGCAGCAGTCTGATACGGGTTATGCCATTCTGAACATTGGGGCGTTGCTGCTGGCCAAGAGCCTTCATACATTCGAGGGTGTTGGCAAGCGTGTCTTCGACCTCATGATAGATTTTGGGACATCCCAGTCCCCAAAATCGACTCGGCCTTTGACAACCTATTGGTGCCCCAGCCGTCCTGGTCACCCAGCACTGCGCAACAACTTCGCAAGCTCGTTGCTGCTCCGTACTTGGCTCCCATATGACTGGACGCCGCGTTCGGAGGCCTACTTTGTTTTCCCTCTGGCGCAAGGCACGCCGGGAAAACAGTGCGGCCTCGCGGCTACTGGGGTCTACCAGCCTTCGCTTCGCTCTCCATGGCTGGCAGCGCCGGAAAGCGGCCAGAGTCGTAGTCTATTCTGGCGAGTCCAAGATGGATACCTTGTCAGACCTGACCGGGGGAAAAGGCTATGCCGTTGGTTTTCGTGGATTGGTCCAGTATGTGATGGG
>NZ_JBHNMF010001618.1:0-529 GCF_048562965.1 Thiolapillus sp.
CGCTTGTACTCGATACTTTCGAGGAAAAAGGCTGGATGCTTGCAGATCATCCAGCATTAGGCCAAGAACGGCCAGACATTGCTGTTGATTCCGCCTGCTGGCACCCTCCAGCCGCCGATGGCGGCCATAGATTGAATACGGAAACCCTGCGCGCCCGCCAACAATATCCAGCGCCACGATTCATGGTTCCCCTCCCGAGGCTTGACAGTTATTCGCAACGCTACCTTCCCAACACCGGCAGGATCACCGCAGGTCGTACCAGACCCCACGACCACTGCCGTGCTGATCCAAAATGCCGCGCTCAACCAGCGTCCGTGCGTATTCCACCCCAACGTGACTGATTCCAGGGTTTTCCTTGGAATCGGCGGTTACGTTGGGGTGGAATACGCACCCCCGCCTTTTCAGGCGAGGGAACTCAAAAGCGCGAAAAATGAAATCGTCGGTATCAACAAGGCTTCAATCCCCCTCCCCGCCTTTTCAGGCGAGGGAACTCAAAAGCGCGAAAAATGAAATCGTCGGTATCAACAAG
>NZ_JBHNMF010001619.1:0-528 GCF_048562965.1 Thiolapillus sp.
GCAAGGATATTTTTAGCCGCGTTGATGTCGCGGTCGTGTTCGGCTCCGCACTCCGAACATATCCAATGCCTTATTCCAAGACCTGCTCTACCTTTCGGACTGCTGTCGGGCTTCGCCCCACAGCACGAACAGACCTGGGTGGAGTAGGCTTCGTTGACTTCCTCGAACACCCCTGACCGCGCTATCGCTTTGTATTTCAGTTGTGTCTTGAGCTGATGCCAGCCGGCATCCAAAACGGACTTCGCCATTTTGGTCTTGACCAGTTTGGCGCTGCTCACATCGCCCACGAAGATGACGCCATAGCGTTCCGCCAGGTGCGTCGTGAATTTATGTATCGCATCCTTGCGCCGGTTGCGGATCTTGGCGTGTATCGCCCGGACGCGCTGAGCCTTGTTGGTGCGTTGCGCTCGCTGCCAGCCATGGAGAGCGAAGCGAAGGCTGGTAGACCCCAGTAGCCGCGAGGCCGCACTGCTTACCCGTCGTGCGCATAGCGCCAGAGGGGAAGCAAAGTAGGCCTCCGAACGCGGC
>NZ_JBHNMF010001620.1:0-528 GCF_048562965.1 Thiolapillus sp.
CGCCAGCTCTACACCGGATACTTGCCAGGGACTCTTGATTCCCAGTATCTGGGCGTATAGGTCTTTGTCTCTCATAGGGGATTACGATAATCTACCCACTCCATTTGGGGAAGAGCCAAAAATGTTATCCAATAACACAGTTCGCGGGGGATACGGCTATATCCTTTCGCGTCCATAGCGGCCTCCAGAAGTTTGTGTTGATTTCTCTTCTGAGAAGGCCGCGCCTTGCATGCCTTTCTTTAAATTTTCAAATGAAGGCATGCAAGGCATGCGGCAACGCTATGATCCTTGCTATGTCAACTATCGCTGCCAGCCATGGAGAGCGAAGCGAAGGCTGGTAGACCCCAGTAGCCGCGAGGCCGCACTGTTTTCCCGGCGTGCCTTGCGCCAGAGGGAAAACAAAGTAGACCTCCGAACGCGGCGTCCAGTCATTGGGAGCCAAGTACGGAGCAGCAACGAGCTTGCGAAGTTGTTGCGTAGTGCTTGGTGACCAGGACGGCTGGGGCACCAATAGGTTGTCAAAGGCCG
>NZ_JBHNMF010001621.1:0-526 GCF_048562965.1 Thiolapillus sp.
GGCCTTTTCTCGTTTTTACTAGCCGGGGGCGAAATGTAAACCCCAGAAAGTCAAAACTAACCCGCTCGTACTCTGCTTTGTTTATCCAGCTTTTACAGTACACAATTTTGGTCTTCTCCGGCAAGTGTGTCTTCGGCCTCGTGATAGATTTTGGGACATCCCAGTCCCCAAAATCGACTCGGCCTTTGACAACCTATTGGTGCCCCAGCCGTCCTGGTCACCAAGCACTACGCAACAACTTCGCAAGCTCGTTGCTGCTCCGTACTTGGCTCCCAATGACTGGACGCCGCGTTCGGAGGCCTACTTTGTTTTCCCTCTGGCGCAAGGCACGCCGGGAAAACAGTGCGGCCTCGCGGCTACTGGGGTCTACCAGCCTTCGCTTCGCTCTCCATGGCTGGCAGCGATGGAGGGTCAAGCCACATTCACTGAATCTTTTGTTTAACGTCGATTGCAGTGCTATCGCTTCCTGTTCCGTCTTGCAGTGGCAAACAATATCATCTGCATATCGTTCAAACTGCACACCTTT
>NZ_JBHNMF010001622.1:0-526 GCF_048562965.1 Thiolapillus sp.
AGTGCCCACCGTGTGGCGAGAGGAACTTGGTGACGATTGGGAAAATGTTTGGGAGACCTACCGGCACACGCTCGGTAACCTGACCCTGACCGGTTATAACTCGGAATACGCTAACCGCAGCCGCTGCCAGCCATGGAGAGCGAAGCGAAGGCTGGTAGACCCCAGTAGCCGCGAGGCCGCACTGCTTACCCGTCGTGCGCATAGCGCCAGAGGGGAAGCAAAGTAGGCATCCAAACGCGGCGTCCAGTCATTGGGAGACAAGTACGGAGCAGCAACGAGCTTGCGAAGTTGTTGCGTAGTGCTTGGTGACCAGGACGGCTGGGGCACCAATAGGTTGTCAAAGGCCGAGTCGATTTTGGGGACTGGGATGTCCCAAAATCTATCACGAGGCCGAAGACACACTTGTTTGCCGAGAAGTGCAATATCGAAGGTGGCTTTGCCCAGAGTCCATTGCACCTGAACAAGAACCTGGGGGCGGAAGGAACCTGGAATAAGGACGCCATTGAGGGGCGGGCTGCCTGGCTTG
>NZ_JBHNMF010001623.1:0-526 GCF_048562965.1 Thiolapillus sp.
ATATCGAAATTATTTTTTAAATGTTAATTTTACCGTTTATATGCGTTGTGCGCATCCCCCGCGTTGCGGGCTGGGCTGTTCGCTTCGCCTGCGGGTTCCGCTTTCGCTACATTCCTTCCCTCGCTGCCAGCCATGGAGAGCGAAGCGAAGGCTGGTAGACCCCAGTAGCCGCGAGGCCGCACTGCTTACCCGTCGTGCGCATAGCGCCAGAGGGGAAGCAAAGTAGGCATCCAAACGCGGCGTCCAGTCATTGGGAGACAAGTACGGAGCAGCAACGAGCTTGCGAAGTTGTTGCGTAGTGCTTGGTGACCAGGACGGCTGGGGCACCAATAGGTTGTCAAAGGCCGAGTCGATTTTGGGGACTGGGATGTCCCAAAATCTATCACGAGGTCGAAGACACGCTTGATCGGTCAGGGACAAGCCCTTCGCATCCCTGATGCCTCCGCGTCCGTGACGCTCCGCGCTCCGCTTGGCTTGCTAAGGGGATACCCCTCGCGCCGGTCAAGGGTTCGCTTCGCCCCGCCCT
>NZ_JBHNMF010001624.1:0-526 GCF_048562965.1 Thiolapillus sp.
CATTACACTCACGCCCGGAACCCTCACCATCGATATCAAAGGCGATCACATTCTTGTGCATTGGGTGGATTGCGCGCCCGGCACAGACCTGGACACGGCAACGGCTGAAATCGTCGGGCAACAAGTGTGTCTTCGGCCTCGTGATAGATTTTGGGACATCCCAGTCCCCAAAATCGACTCGGCCTTTGACAACCTATTCGTGCCCCAGCCGTCCTGGTCACCAAGCACTACACAACAACTTCGCAAGCTCGTTGCTGCTCCGTACTTGTCTCCCAATGACTGGACGCCGCGTTCGAATGCCTACTTTGCTTCCCCTCTGGCGCTATGCGCACGACGGGTAAGCAGTGCGGCCTCGCGGCTACTGGGGTCTACCAGCCTTCGCTTCGCTCTCCATGGCTGGCAGCGTTCGAATCTCATCTGCTGGAATTCCTCTATTGAACCTGAATATCGCAGAGTACCTGGCTCTTGGCCTGATGGGTGCTGCCCTGCTGCTGAGCCTGTACCGCCTGCTGCGGGGGCCTTCTGC
>NZ_JBHNMF010001625.1:0-526 GCF_048562965.1 Thiolapillus sp.
GCCGATAACATGACCACCCCTGTTCTCAATGTAGCCTCTTAAAGAAGCAATAGTACCGCCCATTGTGAGCGTGTCATCAACGATCAGGTAGGACTGACCCTTTTTTACATTGCCAGCAAACGTTGGGTTGAACGCCAGGCGGTAGTCTGAGCCGGTACCTGTTCGCTTGATCTTTTCACGTTGATGAATGGTAGTTTCAACAGGAAGACCAAGCCGATCAGATAGAACTTCGGCAAACATCAACGGTATCTTATTGTTGCCGTTTGACTCAGAAGCCAGAACAGGAAGTAGTGTCGGTCTAGAATCGCCGATGAGCTCCCGTATCGCCTCGGCGGTTGTGTCGTCGAAAAGACGATCCACCAAGTTCAAGGCGGCCTCTTTGTCGCCAGCCTTGGCGGCGTCGTATTCCGGCTCATTTTGAAGTGAGCCAAGATCACCATTCCGGACCACCTTGGGGAATTGCCTCCAAGGGGCGCGCTCACCTTTCCCTAACATACTCACAAAGCGTCTCCCTGAATTTTAGCAG
>NZ_JBHNMF010001626.1:0-526 GCF_048562965.1 Thiolapillus sp.
AGTAATTAAGGGAGAAAGTAACGAAGGGAAGCTGATCAAACAGCCCAGCGCAGTTTTATCGGCTAAAAAAATCACCTAACAGAAAACAAGACTGATACGGCGATAGTCATCCGGTGTGTGACAAGCGTGTCTTCGGCCTCGTGATAGATTTTGGGACATCCCAGTCCCCAAAATCGACTCGGCCTTTGACAACCTATTGGTGCCCCAGCCGTCCTGGTCACCCAGCACTACGCAACAACTTCGCAAGCTCGTTGCTGCTCCGTACTTGTCTCCCAATGACTGGACGCCGCGTTCGGATGCCTACTTTGCTTCCCCTCTGGCGCTATGCGCACGACGGGTAAGCAGTGCGGCCTCGCGGCTACTGGGGGCTACCAGCCTTCGCTTCGCTCTCCATGGCTGGCAGCGTAGGTGTTGCACGCTGAATAGTTTCGTTATATCGTGCGACAAACCGCAATGTAGAGAAACACAGGGCAATTTAGCGGAACCACAGAATCCCTACGGACTAAGGAATATTCGGGAACAAAAT
>NZ_JBHNMF010001627.1:0-526 GCF_048562965.1 Thiolapillus sp.
TGTATTTGAGGTCTTGCAGTTTGGTGAGCAGGCGTTGTTCGATGTCGTTTTCTTTTGTCATTCTCTCACCTGAAATACCCTTTCCTTTTGCGCTGTCGCCAGCATCCAGAACAAGACAAACACTGGGCCTGTTTTCCTGCCGAATGAATCACAGGCTGTTGAAAAACGTCCGGATTTCCGCAAAATCCGCGGCCCATGCCTGTTGAGCAGGCAGGGAAAGCATCATCGCATGTCCGGGTACCCGAAGGCCAGATCCTGTTGAGGGTCCGGTTTTCGCTGCACCGATGCCCAGAGACCGTTCAGTGGATCCAGGTGTTAATGGCCATTTATTCTGCCCCCCCTACGGCCAACAATTTTGGCACACCCCAAGGAGAAGTGGACCCCAATAATTGGGCAGCAAGATAAGGGCCTCGGAAAAAATAAATTACCCCAAATCAGGTGCTGATTACGGCCCCAGAATGTTTTAAAATACAGTCATGTTGATGACGAAGAGAAACCAAATGTAAAGGAGTCGTTATTGTGGAAA
>NZ_JBHNMF010001628.1:0-526 GCF_048562965.1 Thiolapillus sp.
ATCAACCTGCTGCGGGAACAGCAACTGAACGCGGACTACCTGCAAGCCGATGAGACCCGACTCCAGGTCCTCAAGGAAACCGGCAAATCGGCCCAGTCGGACAAATGGATGTGGGTGATCTGGGGCGGACCACCGGACCGACCGGCGGTGCTGTTCGAATACGATCCCTCACGCAGTGAGGCCGTGCCCCTGCGCCTGCTCGATGGCTTCAGGGGAACACTCCAGACCGACGGTTATGCCGGCTACAACCGGGTGTGCCGGGAAAACGGGTTGCTGGGATCACGCACGGCGCAAGTTCGGCGAAGCCAGCCAGGCCGCCACCGCGAAAAAGAAAGGCACGAAGGTCAGCAAGGCTGATGTGGCCATCGGCAAGATCCGCAAACTCTACGCCATCGAGAAACGGATTGAAGCCCTGCCGCCGGAAGAAAAGGCCCGGCAGCGCCAGCAGCTGGCGCAGCCGGTACTCAATGACCTCAAGGCCTGGTTGGAGAAAAACCGCACCCGGGTGCCCAAGGACAGCCTGACG
>NZ_JBHNMF010001629.1:0-525 GCF_048562965.1 Thiolapillus sp.
GGTGATGCTGGTGAGTATCGTGCTGTTTTTCCTTGCGGCCAACGGGCATCTGCTCAGAAAGCTGCTGCGCGTGCTGTTCGAGGAAAGACGGCTTTCGCAAACGGCGCTGACGGCCATCGGCCAAGCGTGTCTTCGACCTCGTGATAGATTTTGGGACATCCCAGTCCCCAAAATCGACTCGGCCTTTGACAACCTATTGGTGCCCCAGCCGTCCTGGTCACCAAGCACTACGCAACAACTTCGCAAGCTCGTTGCTGCTCCGTACTTGGCTCCCATATGACTGGACGCCGCGTTCGGAGGCCTACTTTGTTTTCCCTCTGGCGCAAGGCACGCCGGGAAAACAGTGCGGCCTCGCGGCTACTGGGGTCTACCAGCCTTCGCTTCGCTCTCCATGGCTGGCAGCGGAAGCAGTCATTCGCCTCGATGAGCGCGGACATATCCTCAAATTCAATCCCATGGCGGAAAAGCTCTCCGGAATGTCGTCTGTGGAAGCCGAGGGAAAAGATGTGGACGATGTGTTTCGCC
>NZ_JBHNMF010001630.1:0-525 GCF_048562965.1 Thiolapillus sp.
CGTGGTTCGATGACAACACCTGTGTGGGGCATATCAATGACCGTTCTGATTATGAGCTCCAGGGGACAGACCGTGGCGATCCGAAACTGGGACCGCTCCAGAACAACGGGGGGCTGGCTGACAAGCGTGTCTTCGGCCTCGTGATAGATTTTGGGACATCCCAGTCCCCAAAATCGACTCGGCCTTTGACAACCTATTTGTGCCCCAGCCGTCCTGGTCACCAAGCACTACGCAACAACTTCGCAAGCTCGTTGCTGCTCCGTACTTGGCTCCCATATGACTGGACGCCGCGTTCGGAGGCCTACTTTGTTTTCCCTCTGGCGCAAGGCACGCCGGGAAAACAGTGCGGCCTCGCGGCTACTGGGGTCTACCAGCCTTCGCTTCGCTCTCCATGGCTGGCAGCGATCGCACACGCCTTATTATGACGACCCCGACCATGGCACCAGCGGCCTGATTGATCCGACCTCACATCACAGCTGCGCGGCGAAGGATCAACGCGGTGCATTGCGCATTGATCGCGTCAAT
>NZ_JBHNMF010001631.1:0-525 GCF_048562965.1 Thiolapillus sp.
GCTGGATTTGTAAGAAGGCCTGCTTTCAGCGTAAGATCAGATGCACGTCAGGGATTGACGTGCATTTCAACCACCGCTCAGGGAGAGAGCCATGTCAAAAGCAAGCATCTGTTTTTTCTTCCGCTGCCAGCCATGGAGAGCGAAGCGAAGGCTGGTAGACCCCAGTAGCCGCGAGGCCGCACTGTTTTCCCGGCGTGCCTTGCGCCAGAGGGAAAACAAAGTAGGCCTCCGAACGCGGCGTCCAGTCATATGGGAGCCAAGTACGGAGCAGCAACGAGCTTGCGAAGTTGTTGCGTAGTGCTTGGTGACCAGGACGGCTGGGGCACGAATAGGTTGTCAAAGGCCGAGTCGATTTTGGGGACTGGGATGTCCCAAAATCTATCACGAGGTCGAAGACACGCTTGATTATTTCTTTTCTGCCCATCAGCAGCCAGGCGGCGCAGGTGTATCGCTGTGTGGCAACCGACGGCAGCGTCAGCTTTCAGCAGCAGGCCTGTGAGGGTGAGGGCACACGCATGGAAACCG
>NZ_JBHNMF010001632.1:0-525 GCF_048562965.1 Thiolapillus sp.
TCAGATGCCCGTGGAAAAAGGTCAGATCCCCTGCTACCCGGGCAGCGGTGGCAATCCCAGTGCTTTCAGGTAGCTGTTGTGCCGTTCCTGCGCCACGGCACGCTTGTTCTTCAGCGTTTGTCAAGCGTGTCTTCGACCTCGTGATAGATTTTGGGACATCCCAGTCCCCAAAATCAACTCGGCCTTTGACAACCTATTTGTGCCCCAGCCGTCCTGGTCACCAAGCACTACGCAACAACTTCGCAAGCTCGTTGCTGCTCCGTACTTGGCTCCCATATGACTGGACGCCGCGTTCGGAGGCCTACTTTGTTTTCCCTCTGGCGCAAGGCACGCCGGGAAAACAGTGCGGCCTCGCGGCTACTGGGGACTACCAGCCTTCGCTTCGCTCTCCATGGCTGGCAGCGAACGTCTCGAATACCTCATCCAGGTCAATTTGCGGCTCAGGCAGTGCGGTACTCACATAGCGCGAGATGTTCAGGTTGAAGCCGTTCTCCTCAATCTCCTCCATGGATACGCGGCGGGAAT
>NZ_JBHNMF010001633.1:0-525 GCF_048562965.1 Thiolapillus sp.
GACCCCGGAAGAAGCGGAACTGGTGCTGTCTCAGCCGGACATCGAAACTGATGCGGGGCTGAGAGATCGTGCCATCCTCGAAGTGCTGTACTCCACCGGCATTAGACGACAGGAAGTCATTCGCTGCCAGCCATGGAGAGCAAAGCGAAGGCTGGTAGACCCCAGTAGCCGCGAGGCCGCACTGCTTACCTGTCGTGCGCATAGCGCCAGAGGGGAAGCAAAGTAGGCCTCCGAACGCGGCGTCCAGTCATTGGGAGACAAGTACGGAGCAGCAACGAGCTTGCGAAGTTGTTGCGTAGTGCTTGGTGACCAGGACGGCTGGGGCACAAATAGGTTGTCAAAGGCCGAGTCGATTTTGGGGACTGGGATGTCCCAAAATCTATCACGAGGCCGAAGACACGCTTGAACTTAACCAAACAGGATGTCAATAGCGGCGCTGGTATCATCGCGGTCCGACAGGGCAAGGGCAAAAAGGATCGTTTTGTGCCGGTTGGAGAACGCGCCTTGGTCTGGGTCGAAAAATAC
>NZ_JBHNMF010001634.1:0-525 GCF_048562965.1 Thiolapillus sp.
TACGGGCTCCGGCCTTTTCCTCTGCGTCCAGCTCAAGATGAACCTGGATGCGCGGCAGGTTCTCGTTGAAGCCGTCCGCCCTGGTATGCCGCTTACGCGGCTTTTTCGGTTCTGCCTCGGCCAGTTCCTTTTCCGCCTCCTCGAGCGAGACTTCCAGCTCGGCTTCGTCGAACAGCTCGCCCTGGAAAGGCAGTTTTTCGCTGCTGGAACCAAAACGACGCAGCCGCGCCAGGCGCAGTTGCTCTTCCAGCAGGCGGAGCAGCTTCTGTTGTTCGGCGATGAGGGCCTCTCGCTCTTTGAGCAGCGCTTGCTGTTTGGCGAGTTCGGCTTCCTGATTGGAAAGCCTCACCTCCTGATCGGCAAGAAGATGATCTTTTTCTTCGAGAATCCGAAGCAGATCGGCTGCGGGGAGTGGCGCTGGAGAAGATGGATGTCCGACGCCGTTTTCATGGAACAAATTATAACATTATCATCTGCTTAGCGCATCAGAAAGTGGCCTCATAATGCAGCTTTTTGTGCCCTTTC
>NZ_JBHNMF010001635.1:0-525 GCF_048562965.1 Thiolapillus sp.
AACAATCTATTCTATTCTCATCAGTCAGCTTACCGTGCCGGTCATAGCACCGAGACAGCCCTTCTCAAGATCGTCAATGACCTTCTCTCTGCTCTCGATGAAGACAAAGTCTCTCTCCTGTCTCTGCTTGATCTGTCTGCTGCCTTTGATACTATTGACCACTCCATTCTTCTGTCACGTCTTAGTTACTCTTTTGGTATATCTGACACTGTCCTTGCTTGGTTCACTTCCTATCTCACTGATCGCACCCAAACTATCTCTGTAAATGGCTCCAAATCTCTCCCGGCTCCACTCCATTACGGCGTTCCCCAGGGATCTGTCCTAGGGCCCATCCTCTTTGTCCTCTACACTCAACCCCTTTCTAAGATAATCCAACACCACTCTTTATATCATCACAGCTTTTCTGATGATAACCAGCTCTACATTTCTGCCAACCTAGCTCAGCTTCAGGAAATAATTAGGACTTCACAATCGTGCATATCTGATGTTCAGGCATGGATGCACAACAATAAACTTCAACTGAAT
>NZ_JBHNMF010001636.1:0-524 GCF_048562965.1 Thiolapillus sp.
TCAGTAAGCTGGGAAAGATTAAGGAAAACAAGATGGTATCCCGCGATGCGGCCGAACAGATGGGCCTTATCGATGTCAGCCAGACGGTGGATGACCTGGAACGCCTGGTTTCCGTACCCGCCAAGCGTGTCTTCGGCCTCGTGATAGATTTTGGGACATCCCAGTCCCCAAAATCGACTCGGCCTTTGACAACCTATTGGTGCCCCAGCCGTCCTGGTCACCAAGCACTACGCAACAACTTCGCAAGCTCGTTGCTGCTCCGTACTTGGCTCCCAATGACTGGACGCCGCGTTCGGAGGCCTACTTTGTTTTCCCTCTGGCGCAAGGCACGCCGGGAAAACAGTGCGGCCTCGCGGCTACTGGGGTCTACCAGCCTTCGCTTCGCTCTCCATGGCTGGCAGCGGTGGCGGCTTGCTCATCTCAACTACCGCCACCCGCTGCTCGCCCAAGGGCTGCGCATTCTCGACACACCGGGACTCAACGCCATCAGCAGCGAGCCAGAGCTCACCTATGAAATCCTGCCC
>NZ_JBHNMF010001637.1:0-524 GCF_048562965.1 Thiolapillus sp.
CCTTCGCCGATCCCAACAGCAAGGAAGACCTGGCCAGGGCACACAAGCTGCAGGATGCTATGAGAGTCAGCCAGTCCGACCCGGGAGACCTGTCCGGCATTCCTGATTGGAACGAAAAGAACAAGCGTGTCTTCGGCCTCGTGATAGATTTTGGGACATCCCAGTCCCCAAAATCGACTCGGCCTTTGACAACCTATTTGTGCCCCAGCCGTCCTGGTCACCAAGCACTACGCAACAACTTCGCAAGCTCGTTGCTGCTCCGTACTTGGCTCCCAATGACTGGACGCCGCGTTCGGAGGCCTACTTTGTTTTCCCTCTGGCGCAAGGCACGCCGGGAAAACAGTGCGGCCTCGCGGCTACTGGGGTCTACCAGCCTTCGCTTCGCTCTCCATGGCTGGCAGCGGATGATGGAGCTGCGCAAGGACTTCAACAACCTCGGCAGCACCCTGCCCGACAGCTCCACTTTCTTTGGCGTAAAATGCGACCGCTCCTATCTGCAGAATGCCCTGGGCGTAGCCGTAGGC
>NZ_JBHNMF010001638.1:0-524 GCF_048562965.1 Thiolapillus sp.
ATTTCTCTTGCTTTTTGTCCCCAAATGCCTATATTTTCTGTCGGATTCATTGCCTATCGGCAGCTGAACCTACCGAGGCTTCTGTCAGCTGAGCCAGCGTAGCAAATCAGCGGCAAACTATCGCTGCCAGCCATGGAGAGCGAAGCGAAGGCTGGTAGACCCCAGTAGCCGCGAGGCCGCACTGTTTTCCCGGCGTGCCTTGCGCCAGAGGGAAAACAAAGTAGGCCTCCGAACGCGGCGTCCAGTCATTGGGAGCCAAGTACGGAGCAGCAACGAGCTTGCGAAGTTGTTGCGTAGTGCTTGGTGACCAGGACGGCTGGGGCACAAATAGGTTGTCAAAGGCCGAGTCGATTTTGGGGACTGGGATGTCCCAAAATCTATCACGAGGCCGAAGACACGCTTGTTTCCTTATATTTCAATCAGTTATCGAGGAGCAAGCATCCGCAACCGTGGAATTTACTTTACATTTCAGCTCCGATACACCATACTGTTTTCAAATGTCCCCCTCCAATGACAAGAGCCCC
>NZ_JBHNMF010001639.1:0-524 GCF_048562965.1 Thiolapillus sp.
ATGGCCATGCAGGGTGAGGTTTTGCGCAACACCGTGATATGCGGCCGGTAGGCGCGCTTTTCCTGCATGAAACCGCATTCCACCAGGTTCTCACCCAGGTGTTTCACCAGTCCGGACAATCAAGCGTGTCTTCGGCCTCGTGATAGATTTTGGGACATCCCAGTCCCCAAAATCGACTCGGCCTTTGACAACCTATTGGTGCCCCAGCCGTCCTGGTCACCAAGCACTACGCAACAACTTCGCAAGCTCGTTGCTGCTCCGTACTTGGCTCCCATATGACTGGACGCCGCGTTCGGAGGCCTACTTTGTTTTCCCTCTGGCGCAAGGCACGCCGGGAAAACAGTGCGGCCTCGCGGCTACTGGGGTCTACCAGCCTTCGCTTCGCTCTCCATGGCTGGCAGCGTCGGCGGGCGTATGTTCCGGCCCCGCCCAGACGATGCGCGGCTTTGGCCAGAACTCCAGGCGGTTTATCTTCAGTTCGAAGGGAGCGCCCTGAACTGCGTCCGCAGCTTCCAAGATGCAAC
>NZ_JBHNMF010001640.1:0-524 GCF_048562965.1 Thiolapillus sp.
CCATGACTGTTGGGCCTCTTATCTCTCGTATGACCAATGCGGCCATGGGCTGTGTGGTTCGCACCTGCTGCGCGAGCTCACCTTCGTCATCGACTCCAATAACTATGCCTGGGCGGCCAACAAGCGTGTCTTCGGCCTCGTGATAGATTTTGGGACATCCCAGTCCCCAAAATCGACTCGGCCTTTGACAACCTATTGGTGCCCCAGCCGTCCTGGTCACCAAGCACTACGCAACAACTTCGCAAGCTCGTTGCTGCTCCGTACTTGGCTCCCATATGACTGGACGCCGCGTTCGGAGGCCTACTTTGTTTTCCCTCTGGCGCAAGGCACGCCGGGAAAACAGTGCGGCCTCGCGGCTACTGGGGACTACCAGCCTTCGCTTCGCTCTCCATGGCTGGCAGCGTATGAAGCGCCTGCTCCAGGAACCCTGCGCCATTGTCGCCAAACGCCAATCGAAGCGCCTGACCGGGAATGAGTACAAAAATCTGCAGAAACGCTACCGCAATATCCTCACCCGCGGTGCA
>NZ_JBHNMF010001641.1:0-524 GCF_048562965.1 Thiolapillus sp.
TGGCTTTGAACGTGGACAGGGTCTGGAAGCAGTTCACTAGGCCGACCGGCTCGTCTCCATCGAATGCCAGGATGCTGAAGGCTCCCGGTTGATCCGTGAGGGCGGGGATGAGCGTTTCCCGCGCTGCCAGCCATGGAGAGCGAAGCGAAGGCTGGTAGACCCCAGTAGCCGCGAGGCCGCACTGTTTTCCCGGCGTGCCTTGCGCCAGAGGGAAAACAAAGTAGGCCTCCGAACGCGGCGTCCAGTCATATGGGAGCCAAGTACGGAGCAGCAACGAGCTTGCGAAGTTGTTGCGTAGTGCTTGGTGACCAGGACGGCTGGGGCACAAATAGGTTGTCAAAGGCCGAGTCGATTTTGGGGACTGGGATGTCCCAAAATCTTTCACGAGGCCGAAGACACGCTTGTACGCGGCTACTCAGGCCTTTCCCTCCGCCCATGGGATCACGGGCATAATCATCCAGCAGATCGAGCAGGGCTTTCTGATGCGAGGGATCCCGATAATCTGCAACAACTATGCCGGTCAT
>NZ_JBHNMF010001642.1:0-524 GCF_048562965.1 Thiolapillus sp.
GGGCGACTGCCATCCTGAGCTGACGCCCCATTTCAAAAAATGGTCGGTCCCTGCTGGATTCAGGCAGGCTTCAAACGCGCCAACGTCACCATATTATGCGTAACAACCGCCGACCACACGCAAGCGTGTCTTCGACCTCGTGATAGATTTTGGGACATCCCAGTCCCCAAAATCGACTCGGCCTTTGACAACCTATTCGTGCCCCAGCCGTCCTGGTCACCAAGCACTACACAACAACTTCGCAAGCTCGTTGCTGCTCCGTACTTGTCTCCCAATGACTGGACGCCGCGTTCGAATGCCTACTTTGCTTCCCCTCTGGCGCTATGCGCACGACGGGTAAGCAGTGCGGCCTCGCGGCTACTGGGGACTACCAGCCTTCGCTTCGCTCTCCATGGCTGGCAGCATAAGCCTTGAAATGCTCCAATCCTTTCCAGTTGCATCGCCGCAAGCCAAAGCAGCGTTTCAGGTACGAAATACCCGCTTCAATGCCTGCCCGAAAGTTGCGCAGCTTACGATAGACCCAG
>NZ_JBHNMF010001643.1:0-524 GCF_048562965.1 Thiolapillus sp.
TCTTGCCAAAGAGCAGGTTCTGCACCGCGGCAATGGTGCCGAAGTGCAGACGCTGGATCCCCACAAGGCCGAAGGTGTGCCTTCGTCCAACATCCTCCGGGATCTCTATGAAGGCCTGACCCAAGCGTGTCTTCGACCTCGTGATAGATTTTGGGACATCCCAGTCCCCAAAATCGACTCGGCCTTTGACAACCTATTTGTGCCCCAGCCGTCCTGGTCACCAAGCACTACGCAACAACTTCGCAAGCTCGTTGCTGCTCCGTACTTGGCTCCCAATGACTGGACGCCGCGTTCAGAGGCCTACTTTGTTTTCCCTCTGGCGCAAGGCACGCCGGGAAAACAGTGCGGCCTCGCGGCTACTGGGGACTACCAGCCTTCGCTTCGCTCTCCATGGCTGGCAGCGATCGAAGCGCCGGACGGCACGGTCATCCCCGGCACTGCCGAATCCTGGGAAATCAGCGACGAGGGCAAGACCTATGTCTTTCACATCCGCAAGAATGCAAAGTGGTCCAACGGCGACCCGG
>NZ_JBHNMF010001644.1:0-524 GCF_048562965.1 Thiolapillus sp.
CACCCGGTGTGGCGTCCTGCCAGTGTGGTCCATCACAGAACACCTCAATGGGTGCCCGATAGCTGAGGCATTTCCTGGGCCGTAGATTCAGCTTACGTTCCACCTCAGCGATCTCCTCGTCTGTCACTTGATCGAACAAGTGCGTCTTCGACCTCGTCGATAAATTTTGGGACATCCCAGTCCCCAAAATCGACTCGGCCTTTGACAACCTATTTGTGCCCCAGCCGTCCTGGTCACCAAGCACTGCGCAACAACTTCGCAAGCTCGTTGCTGCTCGGTACTTGGCTCCCAATGACTGGACACCGCGTTTGGATGCCTACTTGCTTCCCCTCTGGCGCTATGCGCACGACGGGTAAGCAGTGCGGCCTCGCGGCTACTGGGGACTACCAGACTTCGCTTCGCTCTCCATGGCTGGCAGCGGTTTATGATCTATCGGGACTTGACACCTAAGCAACATGTAATAGCCATATGGTAATGGGAGCACTCCAATAAATAGCATACCAGCAGCAATAAATAAGATTACT
>NZ_JBHNMF010001645.1:0-524 GCF_048562965.1 Thiolapillus sp.
CGATAACCCAGGGCTGGTTGGCGGTGCAACAGAGGCCGGCTCAGCCCAAAACTTTGTCACCTGTTCTTGGTCCGGGTGAAAGTGACGCCATACGAATTGGCCAGGAAGACCCACAAAATACGCTGCTGATCATGGATGACCGTCTTGCTCGCCGTTACGCGCTGAAAAGGGGCTTGCCTCTCATAGGTACAACCCGCCTGCTGGATATTGCCGAACAACGGGGTTTGCTTGGCAGTGCTGAAGACTGTATTCAGGCTATGGCTGAACGTGGTTACCGAATATCCACAGGGCTTCTGGTCAGGATTCGTCAGCACAGGAAGCCGGTAGCCTGATGCTTCCCAGTATCCTGGCAAAAGAAATCATCAAGGGCCTGCAGGCCTATGTTGTCACCGGCTTTGAAACGCCTACGCCATTTTTCAAGGGTATCTTCAGCGATCTGGTGAAAACGCCCGGGCGTTTCTACAAAGGGCCTTATCTGGGGTTGCAGCTTCCCTTTCAGTCGGGTGAAGCGGGTAAAGATTTTT
>NZ_JBHNMF010001646.1:0-523 GCF_048562965.1 Thiolapillus sp.
TACGACAGGGCAGCGATTCGCCTCCCGATAGCTCCCGTGCCTGCTCGAACAGCCGGGTCAAAACTCGCACACCATCCCACAACAGGCTGCTGTCACTGGGTTCGTGAATGTTCGATTCCGTCGCTGCCAGCCATGGAGAGCGAAGCGAAGGCTGGTAGACCCCAGTAGCCGCGAGGCCGCACTGTTTTCCCGGCGTGCCTTGCGCCAGAGGGAAAACAAAGTAGGCCTCCGAACGCGGCGTCCAGTCATTGGGAGCCAAGTACGGAGCAGCAACGAGCTTGCGAAGTTGTTGCGTAGTGCTTGGTGACCAGGACGGCTGGGGCACCAATAGGTTGTCAAAGGCCGAGTCGATTTTGGGGACTGGGATGTCCCAAAATCTATCACGAGGCCGAAGACACGCTTGCTTGTTCCGGCCGCGTGTATGGCGAATACTGCACATGCGCCTTTTGGCCCTCCGGCAATGGCTACGACAGGGCAGCGATTCGCCTCCCGATAGCTCCCGTGCCTGCTCGAACAGCCGGGT
>NZ_JBHNMF010001647.1:0-523 GCF_048562965.1 Thiolapillus sp.
CTTGCCGTTGTCCGCTTCCAGCACGCGATAGCCACCCTGTGAAAGCATCTTCTTCAGGGCAAAGCGAATGGTTCTGGAATCATCCACGACCAGGACACAGGCATCATCACCGGGCACGTTCGCTGCCAGCCATGGAGAGCGAAGCGAAGGCTGGTAGACCCCAGTAGCCGCGAGGCCGCACTGTTTTCCCGGCGTGCCTTGCGCCAGAGGGAAAACAAAGTAGGCCTCCGAACGCGGCGTCCAGTCATTGGGAGCCAAGTACGGAGCAGCAACGAGCTTGCGAAGTTGTTGCGTAGTGCTTGGTGACCAGGACGGCTGGGGCACAAATAGGTTGTCAAAGGCCGAGTCGATTTTGGGGACTGGGATGTCCCAAAATCTATCACGAGGCCGAAGACACGCTTGCCGCATCATCACCGGGCACGTTCCTGTAGTTGCGGCGTCTGTCCCGAATGACCTGCACTGACCGGGCGCGGTCACGCCGAAAAAACCTCTTGATGCTGAAATTCCCCATTTAACCCCCGTC
>NZ_JBHNMF010001648.1:0-523 GCF_048562965.1 Thiolapillus sp.
CAGGATTCAGGGCCACCGTAAAAACCGCGTGTCTGCACACAGGCTTGTTATAATGGCGCTATACAACAATACAATCCGACGGAGTAGCAACGATATGATCAAACAAGTGGAAGGTGACATCAAGCGTGTCTTCGGCCTCGTGATAGATTTTGGGACATCCCAGTCCCCAAAATCGACTCGGCCTTTGACAACCTATTTGTGCCCCAGCCGTCCTGGTCACCAAGCACTACGCAACAACTTCGCAAGCTCGTTGCTGCTCCGTACTTGGCTCCCAATGACTGGACGCCGCGTTCGGAGGCCTACTTTGTTTTCCCTCTGGCGCAAGGCACGCCGGGAAAACAGTGCGGCCTCGCGGCTACTGGGGTCTACCAGCCTTCGCTTCGCTCTCCATGGCTGGCAGCGCCTGCTGACCAAGGCCCAGGTGATTGCCCATGGCATCGCCGCCATGGATCCGATGAACCAGGGACTGGCAAAATCACTGCACGAGAAATATCCTGCCATGCACAAGGATTTCCATCACTGG
>NZ_JBHNMF010001649.1:0-523 GCF_048562965.1 Thiolapillus sp.
TTCCCAAGGACCGCGCCCGCTTCCTGCAGGGTTTGCTGGAAGGCATCACCCGGATAGAAAAATCCGCCTACCAGCGCCTCCAGGAACTCGGTGCCGGTTATCCGAAACGGGTATTCAGCACAAGCGTGTCTTCGGCCTCGTGATAGATTTTGGGACATCCCAGTCCCCAAAATCGACTCGGCCTTTGACAACCTATTTGTGCCCCAGCCGTCCTGGTCACCCAGCACTACGCAACAACTTCGCAAGCTCGTTGCTGCTCCGTACTTGGCTCCCAATGACTGGACGCCGCGTTCGGAGGCCTACTTTGTTTTCCCTCTGGCGCAAGGCACGCCGGGAAAACAGTGCGGCCTCGCGGCTACTGGGGTCTACCAGCCTTCGCTTCGCTCTCCATGGCTGGCAGCGGTGGCGGCGGCGCCCGCAATGCCACCTGGATGGCCATGCGGCAGCGCCTGCTACATTGCCCCGTACTGCCCGCCAGGCACCTGCAAGCAGCTTACGGCGCTGCTCTGATTGCGCGTCGGGG
>NZ_JBHNMF010001650.1:0-523 GCF_048562965.1 Thiolapillus sp.
GGTCACCCACGTAGACGCCGAGATCAAGCAGTGCCCCCAGTGCCGGACACGAAACAAGGGGCCTTTCCCTGCCGATATGGCCGGCCCCGTGCAGTACGGCCCAGGGATCAGGGGCTATGTCAAGCGTGTCTTCGGCCTCGTGATAGATTTTGGGACATCCCAGTCCCCAAAATCGACTCGGCCTTTGACAACCTATTGGTGCCCCAGCCGTCCTGGTCACCAAGCACTACGCAACAACTTCGCAAGCTCGTTGCTGCTCCGTACTTGTCTCCCAATGACTGGACGCCGCGTTCGGAGGCCTACTTTGTTTTCCCTCTGGCGCAAGGCACGCCGGGAAAACAGTGCGGCCTCGCGGCTACTGGGGTCTACCAGCCTTCGCTTCGCTCTCCATGGCTGGCAGCGGCAGAACGTCACCCTGCCTTGCCTGTTGAGCGCCACTGCTGCAAGGTCGATGTTTTCCAGGGTATGACGGAAACGCTGCTCATAGTCCCGCTGTGCTTCGGCGATGCGATGCAGATAGGTG
>NZ_JBHNMF010001651.1:0-523 GCF_048562965.1 Thiolapillus sp.
TTATGGTTTGTATTTAGCTATTTTCAATATCTTTATCAGCCTGTTGCAGATTCTTGGCATATTTGGCGACGACTGATCAACAAACCATCAACAAAAACCCCGGCACAATGTCGGGGTTTTTCAAGCGTGTCTTCGGCCTCGTGATAGATTTTGGGACATCCCAGTCCCCAAAATCGACTCGGCCTTTGACAACCTATTGGTGCCCCAGCCGTCCTGGTCACCAAGCACTACGCAACAACTTCGCAAGCTCGTTGCTGCTCCGTACTTGTCTCCCAATGACTGGACGCCGCGTTCGGAGGCCTACTTTGTTTTCCCTCTGGCGCAAGGCACGCCGGGAAAACAGTGCGGCCTCGCGGCTACTGGGGTCTACCAGCCTTCGCTTCGCTCTCCATGGCTGGCAGCGTCAGATACGATGGTGACGTAGTCATGGCGTTTCTTGAAGGCCGTTTCATCCACACCGATCTGGGTCATGCTCAGTTCCTCTCTGCGTGACAGACCGCGTTTGACCGCACGCTGCATGATG
>NZ_JBHNMF010001652.1:0-523 GCF_048562965.1 Thiolapillus sp.
GCCCGGAAATTTCACCGCCCCACTGGCAATAGGCCTCTTTTTGTTGCATAAAGTAAGGGTTACCAATCACTTACCAGCAACAAAACAAAGAAGCCTATGAATACAGAGTGTAAACCGGAACAGTTGGAATTTCAGTCCCTGGGTCGGCACGAGGTGATCGGTCGTTTTGACGGCGGGCGAATCACTTCGGACGGTGGCGGATTGCTGCTGCGCGAGGTGGATCAGCGTATCGGCCTGCTGGATCGCCTGGCCGCTTGCTTCACCGATCACCGCAACCCCGAGAGCATCGAACACAGTGTGCGGGATCTGGTGGCCCAGCGGGTGTATGGCCTGGCGCTGGGCTACGAAGACTTGAACGACCACGATGATTTGCGCAAGGACAGCACTCTCGCCTTGCTGGTGGGCAAGCGGGACCTGACCGGGGAGAGGCGGATTCGATCGCAGGACCGGGGAAACCCGCTGGCCGCTTCGAGCACGCTCAACCGCCTGGAGCTGGGCATACCGAAATCGGCTATATCAGACC
>NZ_JBHNMF010001653.1:0-523 GCF_048562965.1 Thiolapillus sp.
GAATGCAATGATCGCGGTGTTCGAGGAAATCACGCTCCCCGCGGAAAGGATCTTCCATCAACAGGTTCTGGAATTGCTCACAATTCATGGTGGTATGTTCCGGCTGCAGTTAGTATTAACCAAGCGTGTCTTCGGCCTCGTGATAGATTTTGGGACATCCCAGTCCCCAAAATCGACTCGGCCTTTGACAACCTATTGGTGCCCCAGCCGTCCTGGTCACCCAGCACTACGCAACAACTTCGCAAGCTCGTTGCTGCTCCGTACTTGGCTCCCAATGACTGGACGCCGCGTTCGGAGACCTACTTTGTTTTCCCTCTGGCGCAAGGCACGCCGGGAAAACAGTGCGGCCTCGCGGCTACTGGGGTCTACCAGCCTTCGCTTCGCTCTCCATGGCTGGCAGCGCCGGCAACCAAATATATCGCCCTCAGCAGCCCTGTCTGCGCTGGTGGCAAGGCATCAATACGCTGCTGTAGTCATTCTACAGCAAGTGTTGATAACGCAGCCCACCAGCGCAGACAGGGCG
>NZ_JBHNMF010001654.1:0-523 GCF_048562965.1 Thiolapillus sp.
GGAAGATGCTTTGTATGAGATTGAGTCCATGAGGCGTTTTGCGGGTCTGGAGCTGTGTGAGGATCGCTTGCCGGACGAAACCACTATCCTGAAATTTCGTCATTTGCTGGAGAAGCATAACAAGCGTGTCTTCGGCCTCGTGATAGATTTTGGGACATCCCAGTCCCCAAAATCGACTCGGCCTTTGACAACCTATTGGTGCCCCAGCCGTCCTGGTCACCCAGCACTACGCAACAACTTCGCAAGCTCGTTGCTGCTCCGTACTTGGCTCCCAATGACTGGACGCCGCGTTCGGAGACCTACTTTGTTTTCCCTCTGGCGCAAGGCACGCCGGGAAAACAGTGCGGCCTCGCGGCTACTGGGGTCTACCAGCCTTCGCTTCGCTCTCCATGGCTGGCAGCGACTGACGGAGGATTTATTTGCCGCAGTGAGTGAGCATCTACACCGTCACGGGCTGCAACTGTCAAAGGGTACGATGGTCGATGCCACGCTGATTGCGGCCTCGCCCTCAACCAAGAATAAA
>NZ_JBHNMF010001655.1:0-523 GCF_048562965.1 Thiolapillus sp.
ATCTTTGGTGATGCGGGTTATACCAGCGACAGCTACAAGCGGGGAGCGCGTGCACTGGGCTTGAGCTGGAAGGTAAATGACAAGCGCAAACCGAAGCGTGGAAACCTCAGTAGCAAGCAGCCGCTGCCAGCCATGGAGAGCGAAGCGAAGGCTGGTAGACCCCAGTAGCCGCGAGGCCGCACTGTTTTCCCGGCGTGCCTTGCGCCAAAGGGAAAACAAAGTAGGCTTCCGAACGCGGCGTCCAGTCATATGGGAGCCAAGTACGGAGCAGCAACGAGCTTGCGAAGTTGTTGCGTAGTGCTGGGTGACCAGGACGGCTGGGGCACCAATAGGTTGTCAAAGGTCGAGTCGATTTTGGGGCTGGGATGCCCCAAAATCTTTCACGAGACCGAAGACACGCTTGTTGTTCGATTACCCGTTCGATCAACACGCGATAGTGCTCCACTTCCGTCAACCAGGCTGTGCAAGTGGCAGGGTCTGCCAGCAAACCCGCCAATGCCTGGTAAACCGGCTCGATATACGA
>NZ_JBHNMF010001656.1:0-523 GCF_048562965.1 Thiolapillus sp.
GAGCAGGATGCAGCAATCAGCGTATAGAACAAGCTCTAACGGGCAGTATGAACAAAATAGCAACTTTATTTCACCCGAAAATATACGGTGGAACAATGTTGCTTACTCTAAACTCTAGTCAAAAATAAACCGGGCGAAAACAAAGTCACATCTTTTCAGTACCTCTGATTGCTTCCGGGTAAAGTGCCGAAGGAAATCCCCGCCGCTCAACGCTCATTCATGAATCAGTCAGAGGTTTCTTCAATGCCTGGCGCTGTATCCGGCCCAGCAGTTTTTTCATATCCAGATCCTGGCCAGTATTGACAGTCACAAGACTGGAGCGTTCTTCAGCTCCCGCTTCCTGCCAGTTTTGCAGCTGTCTCTCCAGTATCCCCAAATCGGCATCCGAGACACCTTTCCCTCGCTGTAACTACTCACCCCTAAGATGAGTACAAGCCTGCCTCGATGGATCTACAATCGCTTTTTCATGTCTGTAGAGGCTTGACATCATAGTACGCCGAGTCTATGCTATTGACCCAACACA
>NZ_JBHNMF010001657.1:0-522 GCF_048562965.1 Thiolapillus sp.
CGACTACAAGGTCGTTCTCACGGGAGAAGGGGCGGACGAAGTGTTTGGCGGTTACGATATATTCAAGGAAGCCAAAATCCGGCGTTTCTGCCACCGCTACCCGGATTCAACACTGCGCCCGCTGCCAGCCATGGAGAGCGAAGCGAAGGCTGGTAGACCCCAGTAGCCGCGAGGCCGCACTGTTTTCCCGGCGTGCCTTGCGCCAGAGGGAAAACAAAGTAGGCCTCCGAACGCGGCGTCCAGTCATTGGGAGCCAAGTACGGAGCAGCAACGAGCTTGCGAAGTTGTTGCGTAGTGCTTGGTGACCAGGACGGCTGGGGCACAAATAGGTTGTCAAAGGCCGAGTCGATTTTGGGGACTGGGATGTCCCAAAATCTATCACGAGGCCGAAGACACGCTTGCGTTGATTCTGAAAAAACTCTACCCCTATCTGAAATACAATCCCGCCGCCAGCGGGGATTTTGGCAAGCAGTTTTTTCAGCAGGGTATGGAGTACATCGACCAGCCATTCTTTGCACATGT
>NZ_JBHNMF010001658.1:0-522 GCF_048562965.1 Thiolapillus sp.
CCATCGAGCAGGCGCAGGGGCACCTCCTCGCTGCGCGAGGGATCGTATTCGAACAGCACTGCCGGCCGGTCCGGTGGTCCACCCCGGATGACCCACATCCATTTGTCTGACTGGGCCGATCGCTGCCAGCCATGGAGAGCGAAGCGAAGGCTGGTAGACCCCAGTAGCCGCGAGGCCGCACTGTTTTCCCGGCGTGCCTTGCGCCAGAGGGAAAACAAAGTAGGCCTCCGAACGCGGCGTCCAGTCATTGGGAGCCAAGTACGGAGCAGCAACGAGCTTGCGAAGTTGTTGCGTAGTGCTTGGTGACCAGGACGGCTGGGGCACCAATGGGTTGTCAAAGGCCGAGTCGATTTTGGGGACTGGGATGTCCCAAAATCTATCACGAGGCCGAAGACACGCTTGTTTCCGGTTTCCTTGAGCACCTGGAGTCGGGTCTCATCGGCTTGCAGGTAGTCACCGTCAAGCTGCTGTTCCCGCAGCAGGTTGATCAACGGCTTGAATACGTCATCCAGGCGGATGATC
>NZ_JBHNMF010001659.1:0-522 GCF_048562965.1 Thiolapillus sp.
GGCAGCACCTGCCGCCAGTGGTTCACTGGAAGAGTTTGTGGTGCAAAAAGAACCCGTACCCCTGCCGGATATCAGTGGTCTGGAGCTGGTGAAGGACGACAAGCCCATTCAGGCTCTCTCGCTGCCAGCCATGGAGAGCGAAGCGAAGGCTGGTAGACCCCAGTAGCCGCGAGGCCGCACTGTTTTCCCGGCGTGCCTTGCGCCAGAGGGAAAACAAAGTAGGCCTCCGAACGCGGCGTCCAGTCATTGGGAGCCAAGTACGGAGCAGCAACGAGCTTGCGAAGTTGTTGCGTAGTGCTTGGTGACCAGGACGGCTGGGGCACCAATGGGTTGTCAAAGGCCGAGTCGATTTTGGGGACTGGGATGTCCCAAAATCTATCACGAGGCCGAAGACACGCTTGCGAGGAATTCACCCAGGAAAAGGAAGCTGTCGAAGTTCCGGATATCAGCAATCTGTCACTGGACCGTTGAAAGCCTGACAAGGAAGCGCCCCAGGGGATGGCGGTTTTCGAAAAGCAGCGG
>NZ_JBHNMF010001660.1:0-522 GCF_048562965.1 Thiolapillus sp.
TCCTTGGTCAGAAGCTGCGTGAAAGGGCGGGCGCTCAGTATGAAAACGATTGCCACGAACAGCAGAACCAGAAACCAGGGTGGCAGTAGAATGATGACCGGCCCATAGGTATAGACGGTCCAAGCGTGTCTTCGACCTCGTGATAGATTTTGGGACATCCCAGTCCCCAAAATCGACTCGGCCTTTGACAACCTATTGGTGCCCCAGCCGTCCTGGTCACCAAGCACTACGCAACAACTTCGCAAGCTCGTTGCTGCTCCGTACTTGCCTCCCAATGACTGGACGCCGCGTTCGGAGGCCTACTTTGTTTTCCCTCTGGCGCAAGGCACGCCGGGAAAACAGTGCGGCCTCGCGGCTACTGGGGTCTACCAGCCTTCGCTTCGCTCTCCATGGCTGGCAGCGAGGGAAATGAGCGGCTGCAACAGCCCTGACTGGCCGTTTTTCAGCTTCTGGTGATAGAACAGCGAAAAAAACAGGACAAGCCCGAGCATGCCTGCCAGGTACAGATGATAACCCGGGTCC
>NZ_JBHNMF010001661.1:0-522 GCF_048562965.1 Thiolapillus sp.
AACGCAAGAAAGGTCAACGAGGCAGACCGCGAAAGTATGGGAGAAAATACACGCCCAAGCGTATTGCGCATCTGAAACGCTCCATGGTCACCTTGCCATTGTATGGAAAGGAGCAAGAGGGGCGTTATCGGAGTAAAGTGTTAACAGGCTGTTGAAAAAGACATCGATTTTCCCGCTAGTTCCACTTGGGAATGGAATTTGATTGTCTTTTTGCGGGCACAGCATCGTTTTTCGATCGCTGCCAGCCATGGAGAGCGAAGCGAAGGCTGGTAGTCCCCAGTAGCCGCGAGGCCGCACTGCTTACCCGTCGTGCGCATAGCGCCAGAGGGGAAGCAAAGTAGGCATTCGAACGCGGCGTCCAGTCATTGGGAGACAAGTACGGAGCAGCAACGAGCTTGCGAAGTTGTTGTGTAGTGCTTGGTGACCAGGACGGCTGGGGCACGAATAGGTTGTCAAAGGCCGAGTCGATTTTGGGGACTGGGATGTCCCAAAATCTATCACGAGGTCGAAGACACGCTTGAA
>NZ_JBHNMF010001662.1:0-522 GCF_048562965.1 Thiolapillus sp.
GAGGCCAACGTAGGCGAGTCGCTCAATCATGTCATCCAATCGATAGCGCCGGTTGAACCGATACTCAAACTCTGCAAGATACCTGGGAAGCGGTGTCCAGTCATATGGGAGCCAAGTACGGAGCAGCAACGAGCTTGCGGAGTTGTTGCGTAGTGCTGGGTGACCAGGACGGCTGGGGCACAAATAGGTTGTCAAAGGCCGAGTCGATTTTGGGGACTGGGATGCCCCAAAATCTATCACGAGGTCGAAGACACGCTTGCAAGCGCGGATTCAACTCACAAGTGAAATGGCTGGAGGGGATGGAGCGAAAGCGTAACCAGGAACAGCCCGAGCCGAAAGGAAATGCACTATAAGTTATTGAAATTCTCTGTGATCTTGACTTTACCCTCAACCACAAAAATCCCAGGTTCATCAATTATTAACATTGACATAAAAAGGAGCCTCCCCCCATAACTGCCCATTTTCATAGATTTTTATCTCCATGTCTGTTCTTGTGCATCCTTTTGTGCGTGAATCCTCTTC
>NZ_JBHNMF010001663.1:0-522 GCF_048562965.1 Thiolapillus sp.
CTGACATATGGCACAGCGGCGATCACTGCGAATATAAGCAGTCTCTTCATCGTGCGGGTATATACCCCTCTTTCCATTGCTTCAGGTCGAGCGAGGTTATATCCAATCACGAATACAAATATCGGTAGCGCCACGCGACCCAACTCAAACAACAACGGGAGGGTCGCGTTGAAGAGATACTTATTGACATGATCGCAGCTCATGGCCAACAACCCTATCCACTTCAGTGCCTCCACCGTACCGTTATCTAATTTGATTGCAGGCATCTCCATGGTTCACCGTCCGTAGATCAGCCTTCTTGGCGTATAGACTCCTGATTCCGGCTTATAAACCATGCGCGGCGTTACCGTTGTTTCTACGGCCGTTTCTACGGTGTGATAGTGCGCTTTCAGCCATTCACCCCACCGCTGCCAGCCATGGAGAGCGAAGCGAAGGCTGGTAGACCCCAGTAGCCGCGAGGCCGCACTGTTTTCCCGGCGTGCCTTGCGCCAGAGGGAAAACAAAGTAGGCCTCCGAACGCGG
>NZ_JBHNMF010001664.1:0-522 GCF_048562965.1 Thiolapillus sp.
AGGCTTCCGCAATAAAGAGCGGTTTGCCAATGCCATTTACTTCCATCTCGGCGGGTTGGATCTTTACCCTGATGGGATTACTAGATGATGGGCGCCCACTCAATCAGGGGAAGAGCCGTCTGCGTGGGGAAGGCAAATTCCAGCCCGGCCTCATTGAAGCGGCGGAGAATCTCCAGGTTTATCTGGGTCTGTACACCAAACACACTCTGACCTTTCCTGATGTAATAGATGAAGCGGATGTTCAGGGCAAAATCATTGAACGCGGTAAATGCCGTCACCACCCGCTCTTCCAGATTCTCATTGTCTGCCGCGATATCACGGAGAATATCCATGGCCTGCTGCATACGTTCATGAGAAGTATCATAGGTCAAACCGAGATCCAGCGTCATCTTGCGGCTGGGTCAAGCGTGTCTTCGGCCTCGTGATAGATTTTGGGACATCCCAGTCCCCAAAATCGACTCGGCCTTTGACAACCTATTTGTGCCCCAGCCGTCCTGGTCACCAAGCACTACGCAACAACTT
>NZ_JBHNMF010001665.1:0-521 GCF_048562965.1 Thiolapillus sp.
CCATCCGGGTCGATCGCCTGGACATCATATTGATACGGCGCCAACACTTCAGAGACAACGGGCGGTAAGCTGGTAATCTGAGGGGGATGATTGCTCAACGCCTGTACATTCAGCGTCTGGCAAGTGTGTCTTCGGCCTCGTGATAGATTTTGGGACATCCCAGTCCCCAAAATCGACTCGGCCTTTGACAACCTATTGGTGCCCCAGCCGTCCTGGTCACCAAGCACTACGCAACAACTTCGCAAGCTCGTTGCTGCTCCGTACTTGGCTCCCAATGACTGGACGCCGCGTTCGGAGGCCTACTTTGTTTTCCCTCTGGCGCAAGGCACGCCGGGAAAACAGTGCGGCCTCGCGGCTACTGGGGTCTACCAGCCTTCGCTTCGCTCTCCATGGCTGGCAGCGGAAGCGCTGTCCTGAACCACACCATCCGATATCGCCAATGACACCCGATAAGATCCCGGTTTGTCAGGCACGAATCCGGCCAGGGCGCGGCGGGCGTCCCATATAACCGCCCGGCTGCC
>NZ_JBHNMF010001666.1:0-521 GCF_048562965.1 Thiolapillus sp.
AAGCTCGTTGCTGCTCCGTACTTGTCTCCCAATGACTGGACGCCGCGTTCGGAGGCCTACTTTGTTTTCCCTCTGGCGCAAGGCACGCCGGGAAAACAGTGCGGCCTCGCGGCTACTGGGGACTACCAACCTTCGCTTCGCTCTCCATGGCTGGCAGCGTCTGAAGCCTTCAGGACATCCCAAATGGTGGGGTGTCTGTCTTCCCGGCGTCGTCCGGTATCTCTGCTTATTAACTTTCATGCATCCGCTGGTCACACCCCTGATGATGGAAAAACCCGTATTTGTAGGTCGGACTTCAGTCCGACATTTCCCGTCTGGCAGTTGTTGTCGGGCTGAAGCCCGACCTACGGTCATAGCACGAATCTGCGTTGTCCCAAACCCCATAAAATCTATAACTTAGGTGTCTAGAGTTTAGAGTAAGCAACATTGTTCCACCGTATATTTTCGGGTGAAATAAAGTTGCTATTTTGTTCATACTGCCCGTTAGAGCTTGTTCTATACGCTGATTGCTGCATCCTGCT
>NZ_JBHNMF010001667.1:0-521 GCF_048562965.1 Thiolapillus sp.
GAATCCCCAATCCCAGTAGCAGTATCTCGTTGCCGTCCACGTCTTTTCCTCATGCCAGTATTTGGCGCTATACTGGCACAGGTTTTTGGAGGAATTCCACTTAAAACGTCGAGGAACCATTTAATTTATGTCGCTCCATATTGCTTAATATAGCATATATTATATGTTTACATAATTTATGTTCTTCAGCAATCGACCTTGCTCTCTTTTATCAGCCATTATCTGCTGTTATTTGGCTGAAATTCGCGCTATATTTCAGCCATGCGTAACGCGAAGTGGGTATGGCAACGGTCGGATTGGCCGAATTTTCAGTACGAAGAAGTGGTTTTCACCGAGATATGTAGTGAATTTACCGCTGTAGCCTCACGTCTGGCCGGGCGCATCGAGGCGCTGGCAGAGATTCCACGCCAGGAAATTACCGTTGATCTGATGGTGAGCGAGGCCATCAAGACGATGGAGATCGAGGGCGAACGACTGGATCGGGAGTCCGTCGTCAACTCCATTGCCGCACTAATGGGGTT
>NZ_JBHNMF010001668.1:0-521 GCF_048562965.1 Thiolapillus sp.
GTGTTGGGTCAATAGCATAGACTCGGCGTACTATGATGTCAAGCCTCTACAGACATGAAAAAGCGATTGTAGATCCATCGAGGCAGGCTTGTACTCAGTCTTAGGGGTGAGTAGTTACTATCGAATTATGATGCGAAAGCCAAAGAAGCGGTAAAAGCCTTCTGGGGAAATCGAGAGCAAGCACGTAACAAACAGATTGAGTCAGGCAAAGCCGACCAGGGGGAGCGTGCAGGTGTAACCACCGGTAAAAATATGGACGGCTTCATTGCTCTGGTCAAAGATATTGTTCATGCAAACGGACTGGAACATGCGGACATTCATCTGGAACGACGGGTTCTCACCCTGCCTGGTTATTTCCGTCCGACAAAGCTATGGGATCTATTGGTAATGAATGAGGGCCGGTTAATTCTACTTTGTCATATTTCCCCACCCCTCCGCCGACAGGATTCTGTGGCAGCCTGTCGTCGCCGGTGTCGCTCTTGAATAAGTCTGGCGAGTTGTTTGGGTGTAGGTTCTGGCTT
>NZ_JBHNMF010001669.1:0-520 GCF_048562965.1 Thiolapillus sp.
AATGGAAGCTCACATAGCGCCCGTCAGGCGAGATACTGGGATAGGTGCTGTGATCATTGCCAATATATCCGTGGCTGCTCTGGCTGACCAACTCAAGGGTCTTGTTGACCAGGTCATAGCGCAAGCGTGTCTTCGGCCTCGTGATAGATTTTGGGACATCCCAGTCCCCAAAATCGACTCGGCCTTTGACAACCTATTGGTGCCCCAGCCGTCCTGGTCACCAAGCACTACGCAACAACTTCGCAAGCTCGTTGCTGCTCCGTACTTGGCTCCCAATGACTGGACGCCGCGTTCGGAGGCCTACTTTGTTTTCCCTCTGGCGCAAGGCACGCCGGGAAAACAGTGCGGCCTCGCGGCTACTGGGGTCTACCAGCCTTCGCTTCGCTCTCCATGGCTGGCAGCGGAAGACGTCGGAGGCGTCATTGAAATCACCACCAGGCGCCAGGTTACTGGCCAGGGACTTAAAGGCAATATAGCGGCCATCGTCAGATATGACCGGGTAAGCGCTCTGAGCGTTTGC
>NZ_JBHNMF010001670.1:0-520 GCF_048562965.1 Thiolapillus sp.
GGTTATGCCGGCTACAACCGGGTGTGCCGGGAAAACGGCCTGACCCGCATCGGTTGCTGGGATCACGCACGGCGCAAGTTCGTCGAAGCCAGCCAGGCCGCCCCCGCGAAAAAGAAAGGCAAGCGTGTCTTCGGCCTCGTGATAGATTTTGGGACATCCCAGTCCCCAAAATCGACTCGGCCTTTGACAACCCATTGGTGCCCCAGCCGTCCTGGTCACCAAGCACTACGCAACAACTTCGCAAGCTCGTTGCTGCTCCGTACTTGGCTCCCAATGACTGGACGCCGCGTTCGGAGGCCTACTTTGTTTTCCCTCTGGCGCAAGGCACGCCGGGAAAACAGTGCGGCCTCGCGGCTACTGGGGTCTACCAGCCTTCGCTTCGCTCTCCATGGCTGGCAGCGCACGAAGGTCAGCAAGGCTGATGTGGCCATCGGCAAGATCCGCAAACTCTACGCCATCGAGAAACGGATCGAAGCCCTGCCGCCGGAAGAAAAGACCCGGCAGCGCCAGCAGCTGGCGC
>NZ_JBHNMF010001671.1:0-520 GCF_048562965.1 Thiolapillus sp.
GGCTTCGGTTACAAAGCCTGCTGGGGTGAGCATCGCCCCGATCAACAATTCAATGAAGGTACCCACGGATCTCAGGGGTAGCGCTTCTGCCAAAAATGTTATCCAATAACACAGTTCGCGCAAGCGTGTCTTCGGCCTCGTGATAGATTTTGGGACATCCCAGTCCCCAAAATCGACTCGGCCTTTGACAACCTATTTGTGCCCCAGCCGTCCTGGTCACCAAGCACTACGCAACAACTTCGCAAGCTCGTTGCTGCTCCGTACTTGGCTCCCATATGACTGGACGCCGCGTTCGGAGGCCTACTTTGTTTTCCCTCTGGCGCAAGGCACGCCGGGAAAACAGTGCGGCCTCGCGGCTACTGGGGTCTACCAGCCTTCGCTTCGCTCTCCATGGCTGGCAGCGGGGGATACGGCTATATCCTTTCGCGTCCATAGCGGCCTCCAGAAGTTTGTGTTGATTTCTCTTCTGAGAGGCCGCGCCTTGCTATGTCAACTATTTTTTGAGATTTTTAGTGGTTTT
>NZ_JBHNMF010001672.1:0-520 GCF_048562965.1 Thiolapillus sp.
ATCTGCGCGATCAGCAGGTTCATCACATAGCCCCTGATCCCTGGGCCGTACTGCACGGGGCCGGCCATATCGGCAGGGAAAGGCCCCTTGTTTCGTGTCCGGCACTGGGGGGCACTGCTTGCGCTGCCAGCCATGGAGAGCGAAGCGAAGGCTGGTAGTCCCCAGTAGCCGCGAGGCCGCACTGTTTTCCCGGCGTGCCTTGCGCCAGAGGGAAAACAAAGTAGGCCTCCGAACGCGGCGTCCAGTCATATGGGAGCCAAGTACGGAGCAGCAACGAGCTTGCGAAGTTGTTGCGTAGTGCTTGGTGACCAGGACGGCTGGGGCACCAATAGGTTGTCAAAGGCCGAGTCGATTTTGGGGACTGGGATGTCCCAAAATCTATCACGAGGCCGAAGACACGCTTGATCTCGGCGTCTACGTGGGTGACCACCTTTTCAAAGATGATGTCGATCCGGGTGCGCCGCTCAACCCCCTGACAGGGCGTCTTGCTCAGGTCTTCGCCACAGGTTTCGCACTGGGG
>NZ_JBHNMF010001673.1:0-520 GCF_048562965.1 Thiolapillus sp.
TCCCTGCAAACGACAATATCCTTGTCAAGGCAGGTGATTAATTAATTCAGTATATTGGCATGCGCTAATTATCTGGAGCTGCCCGAAAAAGATAGCTATTTATAGACGGTAACTACCTAGGGCTTATCCCCTTAATAGTATATCATTGGGCCGGCAAATTCAAAGCGGCGAGCGGCGCATGCGGTTCATGGCATAGCTTTCACCTTCCTCCGCCACCTTCGGCAGAGGCACATCGTCATGGCTGGCGGGAAAAGCGATCACATCCGCGCCGGTTTCCGGCCATTCGTCACCCAGCTCCTTCCTCGCCGCCTCCTCGTAGTTGTCCGACAGGTAGCGCAGGAACAGAAAAGCCAGCATCAAGCGTGTCTTCGACCTCGTGATAGATTTTGGGACATCCCAGACTCGGCCTTTGACAACCTATTCGTGCCCCAGCCGTCCTGGTCACCAAGCACTACGCAACAACTTCGCAAGCTCGTTGCTGCTCCGTACTTGGCTCCCATATGACTGGACGCCGCGTTCG
>NZ_JBHNMF010001674.1:0-520 GCF_048562965.1 Thiolapillus sp.
CAGGGCGATGATGGGCTGACACAGTCCGGAGGTCGCCTTCGATCCAAAATAACTGCCCATGGCTGTTGATCCATTCGATGTGTTGGGTCAATAGCATAGACTCGGCGTACTATGATGTAAAGCCTCTACAGACATGAAAAAGCGATTGTAGATCCATGGAGGCAGGCTTGTACTCATCTTAGGGGTGAGTAGTTACATATAATCTTTAACGCTTCAGCACCTGTGGATAACCGAAAATTCTGCGGCCTAAATCAACACCTACCCTCCGCCATCCATGGCTCCGCCCCGCTACGCGGCCTATGCCTGCCTTCCTTGGCAGGCCAAAAGGAGTCCTAAGCCTTCGGCTACGGACCTTATCAGACAGCTTCATCTTCCGATTCAGCCCCCATACACCAACTACCAACGCTGCCAGCCATGGAGAGCGAAGCGAAGGCTGGTAGACCCCAGTAGCCGCGAGGCCGCACTGCTTACCCGTCGTGCGCATAGCGCCAGAGGGGAAGCAAAGTAGGCATCCAAACGC
>NZ_JBHNMF010001675.1:0-519 GCF_048562965.1 Thiolapillus sp.
CGAGCTGGAAGTCGAGGTTGCCGAGCGGGCGAATGGCAAGCCGGTCTGCTCGGGCTGCTGCCACCATCGCCCAGGCTATGATCGACTGGCGAAGCGCCGATTCGAGTTTGTTCCGTTGTGGGGGATCAAGGTGTTTCTGGTGTATGCCCTACGCCGGGTCGAATGCCCCAGCTGTGGGATTCGCGTGGAACAAATGCCCTGGGCCATGGGGAAACGGCCACTGACCAAGAGCCTATGGCTGGTTTCTGGCGAGCTGGGCCAGGCGGCTCTCCTGGAAGGAGACGGCGGAAGTCTTCCGAACCTCCTGGGAAAGCGCATTCCGCTCCGTGGAGATGGCGGTTGAATGGGGTCGTGCCCACCAGGATCTCAGCGGGGTGCAGGCCATCGGCATCGATGAGGTTGCCTGGAAGAAAGGGCACAAGTACCTGACGCTGGTTTACCAGATCGACGCCCACTGCAAGCGGCTGCTCTGGATTGGCAAGGAACGGAAGACGAAGACCCTGCTGCGGTTTTTCCGCT
>NZ_JBHNMF010001676.1:0-518 GCF_048562965.1 Thiolapillus sp.
GAGTCTTCATCGTTGGTGGCACAATACTGGCCCAACAGGTATTCCAGCACATAGGCAGGCACAATGGCGTTGCCTTTGACGGCCTTGACCAGATCCTTGCGAACCACCAGCCCCTGAAAGTATTCATTGATTTTTTTATCCAGTGCATTCATGGCGTTATTCTTCTCATAAATCGAAATCTGTAGTGAACGAACGTCGGATCAAATAACGCTCCAATGCGTATTCCTTGTAGTGTGAAGTGCCCGATACCGGCTCTTCCAGCCTCAGGAATACTTCCTGTCCGTTGGCCTCATCTGCCTTGTGGCTGAGCACAAATCGCAGCTTCAGTTCACGCTCCCGCGCATTCTCCGAAGCAAAGTCAAAATTCAGCGTGTGGGAATCGGATATCAATTCCCCAGACTGGTTATAGATACCTACCCGCAAGGTTCTTGGCTGCACCTTGTCGGTAACGGGCTCTGCCTGATAGAAAGCCACGGACAACTGGCCCGAGGTAATGGTTGACACGCCTCCGCGCAGCA
>NZ_JBHNMF010001677.1:0-518 GCF_048562965.1 Thiolapillus sp.
CGAATCCATTGAGATCAGCAAGCTCTCCCTGTGGCTCAAGACCGCCGAAAAAGGCAAATCCCTCACCAGCCTGGATGACAACCTCATCGCGGGCAACAGCCTGGGGCTGGATGAATCGGTGCCGGGCGGGGATTTTACTTGGCAGACGGCGTTTCCGGGCATCCTGGCGCAGGGCGGCTTCGATGTGGTGCTGGGCAATCCGCCCTATGTGCGCCAGGAACGCTTCAGCGAGATCAAGCCCTGGCTGGAAGCTCATTATGCCGTTTATCATGGCGTGGCGGATCTGTATGCCTACTTCTTCGAGCTGGGAATGAAACTGCTCAAACCGGGGGGCAGGCTGGGTTATATTTCTTCCTCCACCTTCTTCAAAACTGCCTCCGGCGAGCCTTTGCGGCGTTTTCTGCTGGACAATGCGGTATTGGAAAATATCGTGGATTTTGGCGACCTGCAGGTTTTCGAGGGCGTGACCACCTATCCGGCGATTCTTACCCTGAACAAGGGGCAAGACAGCACAGCGC
>NZ_JBHNMF010001678.1:0-516 GCF_048562965.1 Thiolapillus sp.
GCCTATTGCCGCATCTCCAGTTACCTGCAGACCATGGCAAATCAGGGATACAATCCGCTGGTCGCCATTCAAATGGCCTTTTCGGGACAGCTCTATGCTGATAGGGGTGAGTAGTTACCCCTCGGTATTGGTCAATGAGTTGCGGATCATTATTGGTCAAGCGGTGGATCCTTCCAGTGAAACGCAGGTCGTCACCTCACTCCTGGATCAGGCCCAACAACAGGGTGTCATCGAAACGGCTTTGTTCGATGCGGGCTATTTCAACCAACAGGTGATCGATGCCACGGAGGAACGGGGTATTGAACTGCTCTGTCCAGAAGGTCGGAGCCAAGGAAAAGACTGGCATAAGCAATCGGGGAAATATTATCCCAAGAGTCACTTTCAGTATGATCTGGAGCAAGCGTGTCTTCGGCCTCGTGATAGATTTTGGGACATCCCAGTCCCCAAAATCGACTCGGCCTTTGACAACCTATTGGTGCCCCAGACGTCCTGGTCACCAAGCACTACGCAACAACT
>NZ_JBHNMF010001679.1:0-516 GCF_048562965.1 Thiolapillus sp.
CACAGATCATCGAGTATTATGGCGCCCGATGGAAGATCGAATCCGGCTTCAAGGAGCTGAAGCAGGAAATCGGCAGCTGCAAGAGTCAGTGCCGGAATGCGCAGGCCGTGACCAACCATCGCTGCCAGCCATGGAGAGCGAAGCGAAGGCTGGTAGACCCCAGTAGCCGCGAGGCCGCACTGTTTTCCCGGCGTGCCTTGCGCCAGAGGGAAAACAAAGTAGGTCTCCGAACGCGGCGTCCAGTCATTGGGAGCCAAGTACGGAGCAGCAACGAGCTTGCGAAGTTGTTGCGTAGTGCTGGGTGACCAGGACGGCTGGGGCACCAATAGGTTGTCAAAGGCCGAGTCGATTTTGGGGACTGGGATGTCCCAAAATCTATCACGAGGCCGAAGACACGCTTGCTGAATTTTTGTATGATGGCCGTTACGCTGACCTGGATCTATGCGGATCGGTTGAAGGCAGATCCGGAACGCCGGCATAAAGTGAAAGGACGTACCAGTTTTGCCTTTTCCGATG
>NZ_JBHNMF010001680.1:0-516 GCF_048562965.1 Thiolapillus sp.
AAAGTCTGCACAGGGTCAGGTGGGGAAAACAGGTGTGGATTCTTGGGCGCTTACGATGCTTTTCATGTCAGCACCAGGTGCAGCAACGATTACAGCACTCACGAAGGGACGGCTATTGCCGAAAACAGCTGCCTGAACAATGCCTGACTCGGCCAGCAGTTCGGATTCCACCCAGTCAGGAGAAACATTCCGCCCGAAGCTGCTGATGATGACTTCACGTTTACGGCCATCGATATACAGGTAATCATCCTTGTCGACATACCCCAAGTCACCCGTGGCATACCAGACTGCCGGCAAGCCGGCCGGCTTCTGCACATAGCCGGTAAAGCCGGTGCCCGACAGGAGGATGTCTCCGTCATGCGCAACGCGCACACCACAGTGAGGCAGCAGTTTTCCGACGGAACCGGGACGGTTGTCATCAGGACCGTTCATGGCAACCCAAGCGTGTCTTCGACCTCGTGATAGATTTTGGGACATCCCAGTCCCCAAAATCGACTCGGCCTTTGACAACCTATT
>NZ_JBHNMF010001681.1:0-516 GCF_048562965.1 Thiolapillus sp.
AGAGTGGATTAGTTTCGTGAGGAGGTTACGCGTAGTTATGTACCGATCTGGTTTGTTGCTGTGCTAGAAGATGTGTGCGTATCGTGCAGTAAGGCAAATATAAGAACCGAGTGTTCTCTTATGAGAAACGTGTTAACTCTCAATATAAGACCGATAGTTTAGATTATGACGAACCGTAGTTCTCTGCTGTCAGCGTGCATGCCTGCATTCGTTCAGTCATTAGAAGTGCAAAATCGCTGGCGAACAAACTTCAGTGCATATTTAGTGAAATCTTTGGTGAGGTTAGTAACCTCAGTAAACTCTATGGAGGGTAGTGCTTTCTAAGTTCTAAGCCCATGGATGAAGTCTTTTACTTTTGTTGGCTAGCTCAGTAGCTTCGTGCATAATTTCCAGTAGACTGGTTGTAGCAGCTTTTTCTTCGCTTGCGAAGACTTGTAGAGAATGGTGGACAATTAATTCTGGTTCTCTGCTCTTTTCTTTCATTTAAAATGGAGATTAGCTCGAGCACACTTATTA
>NZ_JBHNMF010001682.1:0-516 GCF_048562965.1 Thiolapillus sp.
ATCGGCGCCAGCGCCATTTGTGCAAGTCCAGGGCGCAGTTGAACCGATAGGTGTTCCATTGGGCATCCCGGTTTTCATCCCATTCCCAACACCATTCCTCCGCAACACCTTTGTCGCTCATGGAGATGAGTTCTTTGTCGTCAGAAGTTACGATGTGGTTAAGCAACTGGGCAATATGCTCTTCTTCGCTCATTGAAGAGAGAACCTGCCGTACACACTCGGCAGCCATACGATATCTAATGGCGTCTTCACGATCTGACAGGGCTTCCGCGCATTCCTCTGTCCATTGGTCTGCGCTCTCATCCTGTTGATCGGCATTCGTTTCCAGCCACTCAGCCAGCTTCTCAAGTTTGTATTTGTTCATAGAATTAAATCTAACACACAACGCCACATATAACAAGATAACATTCCATTATCACGATAATAAAAGGTATGATAAGGGGCGACAAATTTAACAAAAGCTTTTCTGGAAATCGGCTTTTGTCCCCGCTCGCACGGGGACGCAAGTCGATCAAA
>NZ_JBHNMF010001683.1:0-516 GCF_048562965.1 Thiolapillus sp.
TACCCGACATCCCAGTCGACTGCTATACACCTGAATACAATTGTGCACTTCTCTGGCAACGTCTCCAGTCAGCACTCTATAGCGGTATTTCGGTACCCAGACAATATGGTATTGGTATTGGCAATGCCAGAGAACATGCGTTAACTTTTCAAAACGGCTCATTGTTATTTCTCCGAAATTCAGTTGTGGGGACAACTCAGTTCCGGGTTGTAACATGGGCCGTATCAGTCGTGACAGGCTAAGCCTATCACTCATGACCACGTCCTAAGGACGTGGGTTTCTACGCTAAACTAAAAAACAAGCTTCTGCTGCCACTGCGTCGCATAAACCCTCTAGTCTCGGATTGGATTCCATCGGTGATCTGTCCGGCTTGCTGAACCAGCCGACCGGTGGGAGCGGCGGGCCGCTGGAGCTGCCCATCGATCTGATCGATGAAGATCCGAATCAACCACGTCACGAAGACAGCCCCGGTTTCTCCAAGCAGAGTCTCGGCGAGCTGGCCGAGACGATCCGGGA
>NZ_JBHNMF010001684.1:0-515 GCF_048562965.1 Thiolapillus sp.
ATCACTCATGACCACGTCCTAAGGACGTGGGTTTCTACGCTAAACTAAACGTCCCCCAAGAAAATGGGCCATTAACACTTTACTCCGATAACGCACCTCTTGCTCCTTTCCATACAATGGCCAAGCGTGTCTTCGGCCTCGTGATAGATTTTGGGACATCCCAGTCCCCAAAATCGACTCGGCCTTTGACAACCTATTGGTGCCCCAGCCGTCCTGGTCACCAAGCACTACGCAACAACTTCGCAAGCTCGTTGCTGCTCCGTACTTGGCTCCCAATGACTGGACGCCGCGTTCGGAGGCCTACTTTGTTTTCCCTCTGGCGCAAGGCACGCCGGGAAAACAGTGCGGCCTCGCGGCTACTGGGGTCTACCAGCCTTCGCTTCGCTCTCCATGGCTGGCAGCGAAGGTGACCATGGAGCGTTTCAGATGCGCAATACGCTTGGGCGTGTATTTTCTCCCATACTTTCGCGGTCTGCCTCGTTGACCTTTCTTGCGTTTCGGCGGTTCATCGTACA
>NZ_JBHNMF010001685.1:0-515 GCF_048562965.1 Thiolapillus sp.
CCCAACCAGGTGTGGTCAGCCGATTTCATGAGCGATGCGCTGTATCACGGCCTGAGGTTCCGAGCCTTCAATGTTCTGGACGACTTTAACCGGGAGGCCCTTGCCATTAAAATTGATACCTCATTGCCGAGTGCGCGGTTGGTACGGGTGTTCGAGCAGCTGAAAGCGGAACGCGGCCTGCCGGACGTGCTGCGTACAGACAATGGCCCGGAATTCCTGGGTGAATGTTTCACCAGCTGGTGCAAGGAGAACAAGATCACGATTGACTATATTGAACCGGGCAAGCCGAATCAGAATGCCTATATTGAGCGTTTTAACCGGAGCTACCGGACAGAGGTGCTCGACACCTGGTTGTTTCGGGATCTGGATGAGGTCAGGGAAATGACGTGGGCATGGATGCTGGAATACAACGAAGAGCGAGATCACGACAGTCTCGGTGGGATGACACCCATTGAGGCCCTTGAAAAGGCCAGAATCTCTACTTTTGAGCTGTCCACTTGACGGGGAAGCTTACG
>NZ_JBHNMF010001686.1:0-515 GCF_048562965.1 Thiolapillus sp.
GCCATTTACTTCCATCTCGGCGGGTTGGATCTTTACCCTGATGGGATTACTAGATGATGGGCGCCCACTCAATCAGGGGAAGAGCCAACAAAGTAGGCCTCCGAACGCGGCGTCCAGTCATATGGGAGCCAAGTACGGAGCAGCAACGAGCTTGCGAGTTTGTTGCGTAGTGCTTGGTGACCAGGACGGCTGGGGCACAAATAGGTTGTCAAAGGCTGAGTCGATTTTGGGGACTGGGATGTCCCAAAATCTATCACGAGGCCGAAGACACGCTTGGCCATCAAGCCCCAGCCTCTCCATGAACGCAGGATCCGCCAGCACCGAACAGGTTGCTGCCTGCTGCGAAAAGCGCACATGGGTTTCTACTTTATAGGCCCAAGCGCTTTGCGCGGCCAATAACACATAGACCAATATCATCCACTGTATCTTGCTCTTTCTCATCGTTATTTACCTTCGGTTTCGTAGCCGGGGGCGCATGTACTGGCAATACCAAGAATTTCTCAAGATCCTCCTAA
>NZ_JBHNMF010001687.1:0-514 GCF_048562965.1 Thiolapillus sp.
TCCAGCAGGCCGATACGCTGATCCACCTCGCGCAGCAGCAATCCGCCACCGTCCGAAGTGATTCGCCCGCCGTCAAAACGACCGATCACCTCGCGCCGACCCAGGGACTGAAATTCCAACTGTTCTGGTTTACACTCTGTATTCATAGGCCTCTTTGTTTTGTTGCTGGTAAGTGTTTGGTAATCCTTACTTTATGCAACAAAAAGAGGCCTATTTCCAGTGGGACGGTGAAATTTCCGGGCGTGCGTCCTGAAAGCTGTGTGCTTTCCAAGTGGGTGAAAGGCCCGCCTCTCAAACCTGGCCGGGAGAGAGTAACCGAGTCTTGCGTGCGTGTCGGTAACGGCAGGTGCGAAGCGTAGACAGGAAGAAGATCGAGGAATGAGGTTAAGTCCCGAAGTAACTACTCACCCCTAAGATGAGTACAAGCCTGCCTCGATGGATCTACAATCGCTTTTTCATGTCTGTAGAGGCTTGACATCATAGTACGCCGAGTCTATGCTATTGACCCAACACA
>NZ_JBHNMF010001688.1:0-514 GCF_048562965.1 Thiolapillus sp.
GCCCGGAAATTTCACCGCCCCACTGGAAATAGGCCTCTTTTTGTTGCATAAAGTAAGGGTTACCAATCACTTACCAGCAACAAAACAAAGAAGCCTATGAATACAGAGTGTAAACCAGAACAGTTGGAATTTCAGTCCCTGGGTCGGCGCGAGGTGGATCAGCGTATCGGCCTGCTGGACCGCCTGGCCGCTTGCTTCACCGATCACCGCAACCCCGAGAGCATCGAACACAGTGTGCGGGATCTGGTGGCCCAGCGGGACCTGACCGGAGAGCGGCGGGTGCGCGAGCAGGATCGGGGGAACCCGCTGGCCGCTTCGAGCACGCTCAACCGCCTGGAGTTGGGCACGCCGGAATCGGCCAGCTCGGACCGTTACAAACGGATCGCTGCTGATAGCGAGGCACTGGATCGGCTGCTGGTCGATCTCTTCCTGGAGTCGTACCGCAAGCCCCCGCGCAAGATCTGGCTCGACCTGGATGCGACTGATGATCCGCTGCACGGTCAGCAGGAAGGGC
>NZ_JBHNMF010001689.1:0-512 GCF_048562965.1 Thiolapillus sp.
AGCATACGCCGTCGCCCCGTTGTTCCTAGCGCGGCAGGGTAACTACTCACCCCTAAGATGAGTACAAGCCTGCCTCCATGGATCTACAATCGCTTTTTCATGTCTGTAGAGGCTTGACATCCGCTGCCAGCCATGGAGAGCGAAGCGAAGGCTGGTAGTCCCCAGTAGCCGCGAGGCCGCACTGCTTACCCGTCGTGCGCATAGCGCCAGAGGGGAAGCAAAGTAGGCATTCGAACGCGGCGTCCAGTCATTGGGAGACAAGTACGGAGCAGCAACGAGCTTGCGAAGTTGTTGTGTAGTGCTTGGTGACCAGGACGGCTGGGGCACGAATAGGTTGTCAAAGGCCGAGTCGATTTTGGGGACTGGGATGTCCCAAAATCTATCACGAGGTCGAAGACACGCTTGATAGTACGCCGAGTCTATGCTATTGACCCAACACATCGAATGGATCAACAGCCATGGGCAGTTATTTTGGATCGAAGGCGACCTCCGGACTGTGTCAGCCCATCATC
>NZ_JBHNMF010001690.1:0-512 GCF_048562965.1 Thiolapillus sp.
GAAGTTGTTGCGTAGTGCTTGGTGACCAGGACGGCTGGGGCACCAATAGGTTGTCAAAGGCCGAGTCGATTTTGGGGGCTGGGATGTCCCAAAATCTATCACGAGGCCGAAGACACGCTTGTTGCTGGTGGGCAAGCGGGACCTGACCGGAGAGCGGCGGGTGCGCGAGCAGGACCGGGGGAACCCGCTGGCCGCTTCGAGCACGCTCAACCGCCTGGAGCTGGGCATACCGAAATCGGCTATATCAGACCGTTACAAGCGGATTGCCGCGGATAATGAAGCAATGGATCGACTGCTGGTCGATCTTTTCCTGGAGTCGTACCGCAAGCCCCCGCGCAAGATCTGGCTCGACCTGGATGCGACTGATGATCCGCTGCACGGTCAGCAGGAAGGTAAGCGCCAAACAATCAGCCCTATTGCATTTTTTTGACAGGCGTGTTCCAGGGTAGCAGGGCTTCAATGTCCTCAACCGTCCTGGCATTGCCGATGTGCTGCAGCACATGGTGGAGGTA
>NZ_JBHNMF010001691.1:0-511 GCF_048562965.1 Thiolapillus sp.
CGCTGATTGCTGCATCCTGCTCACTTCCTCGCCAATTGGGCGGTTCGAATTTTCTGCATTTACGGTTCCACCACTGCCGGACAGGGACATGGTGAAAAATCAGTAGCAGTCCTTTACGGAGCTGCCCTGCCGTTGTGGGAATGTCCTTTCGCCAGGGCGAATGGCAACACAGTTGCCTGACGGTCTGATCATCCAGATAGCCCAATAATTGGATCAGACCATAACCCACCAAGGTCAGGTGCACCCAACGATGCAGCGTCTGGCGGGTTTGTTGCCAGGCCTCTTTCAAGCCCCAGGAGAGTTTCAGTTGATTGAACATCGATTCAATCGACCAGCGTTCTCCATAGGCTTCGATGATCTGTTCCGGGGTCAGCTTGGCATCGGTACTCAATAATAAATGCGCTTTTTCCAGTGGCCACTTTCACTCTTGAATTCACACCACACAACACGTACTAAACGTCCCCCAAGAAAATGGGCCATTAACACTTTACTCCGATAACGCACCTCTTGC
>NZ_JBHNMF010001692.1:0-511 GCF_048562965.1 Thiolapillus sp.
ATCCTGACAGAGGGGGAGGGAGGAGAGCAACAGGCGAAGTAACTACTCACCCCTAAGATGAGTACAAGCCTGCCTCCATGGATCTACAATCGCTTTTTCATGTCTGTAGAGGCTTGACATCCGCTGCCAGCCATGGAGAGCGAAGAGAAGGCTGGTAGTCCCCAGTAGCCGCGAGGCCGCACTGTTTTCCCGGCGTGCCTTGCGCCAGAGGGAAAACAAAGTAGGCCTCCGAACGCGGCGTCCAGTCATATGGGAGCCAAGTACGGAGCAGCAACGAGCTTGCGAAGTTGTTGCGTAGTGCTTGGTGACCAGGACGGCTGGGGCACCAATAGGTTGTCAAAGGCCGAGTCGATTTTGGGGACTGGGATGTCCCAAAATCTATCACGAGGCCGAAGACACGCTTGATAGTACGCCGAGTCTATGCTATTGACCCAACACATCGAATGGATCAACAGCCATGGGCAGTTATTTTGGATCGAAGGCGACCTCCGGACTGTGTCAGCCCATCATC
>NZ_JBHNMF010001693.1:0-510 GCF_048562965.1 Thiolapillus sp.
GACTTCCGGCACGTACTTGATCAGAACATCCGGCGTGTATTTTCTTGTTTTGCCCCGGGCATCCTTGTAACGAATTTCAACGGGCTGTTCCTCAAAATGCTCCACGGTCCAGTCGAAATCAAGCATGTGGTAAAGGTCACGCTCAAGGGATCCCTCGAATTCGGCGGCGTTGTTGGCGGATTTTTCGCTGGCCACACACCCCGTGATCACCCGGTAGTTTCTCGGTATTTTTCTGACTGACATAACTCGTTGTATTTATAAAAAAAATTTTGTCGCAAATTTAACACGCAAAACACAATATTGTCGCACAATTATTGCATATTTGTCGCATTAATTATGCATAAATCAACGCGTAAGTTGTTGATTTATAGTTCCATTGTCGCATAATTAAGGCTCTTCTCCGCTTTGATGAGTGAAAAAGGATACCAGATACCCAAGTAAGCTATTGATAGTATGAGGTCTCTAACCACTTCACCGCCAATATGGGGGTACCCCTGCCCACTGTATAGG
>NZ_JBHNMF010001694.1:0-509 GCF_048562965.1 Thiolapillus sp.
TACGCAAAGTCTGGCTGTCCTTCTCGGAAGCATCCCCCTACGCCAGCGACATCGCTCAGATCCTGGCCAATCTCAAGCAGCACCCTGCTTGGTCACCGCCTGGATAGGTTCTTCCGTCCCCAACAACATCGACTCAAAGAATCAGTCCTGGGTGCTGAGGGACTGGTGCATCTGTTCTGTCAAAAAAACATCCTCCAGAGCCCCTGAGAGAGCAAAAAACACGAGAATCTCTTCTCTTGGCGAGTACCTTGGCACGAGAAATGGGCTATCGGGCTATCTTGGCCACGTCCCGGCGCCCAAAAACGCCGGAACCAGGGGATCGGTGAGCGATGCGGGCTAGCGCCTCACAGACGGTTTACGGTGTTTATGGGGAGGCAACTGACGACGCATACAACCAAAATGAACATGAATCCGCTGGCATCTTCGGCAGGGGGTTTGGAAGTTACACTTATGGCGTCAAAGGGATTGCCGGCGATGTATCCGCCTTCAGTAAAAATCTGCGTTCTTAG
>NZ_JBHNMF010001695.1:0-508 GCF_048562965.1 Thiolapillus sp.
ACATCAAGCCCGAACAACCAGAGTCCGATTTTCTGCGTATCAGCAGTCCGGAAGAAATAAAGTAAGCGCCCAAGAATCCACACCTGTTTTCCCCACCTGACCCTGTGCAGACTTTCTCCTGGAATTTCACGACATAGGAGAAATCGATGGACATGTCTGATGCCACCGAAGGTGCGCCGTTCTGGCAGTTACACATTGCGGCCTGGCAACAAAGAAGAAGGGGGCGGGCTTTGTGCCGGTGATCCCGGCCACGGTACAGCCCACCGGCCTGACCCTGAGCCTGCCCAACGGCCTGGAGATCCGCGGCATCGAAGCGAACAACCTGAGTCTGGTGCGTGATCTGCTGGGGATGCTGGCATGAAGTACCGGTTGCGCCCCCATCCCCGCATGCCGCAGATCTACCTGTATCGGGAGCCGGTGGATTTCCGCAAGAGCTTCCGGGGCCTGGCCGCGATCGTCGAGCAGGAGCTGGGCCACAACCCCTTTGAGGGGGCGCTGTATGCCTTCA
>NZ_JBHNMF010001696.1:0-508 GCF_048562965.1 Thiolapillus sp.
CCGGCAATCCCCCCGGAAATTCTCTGGTCACTGTGCTGCTGCGCATGGTGGCTTGAATAATTTCTGGGAAACTTCAGTTTTAAAATACAGTCATGTTGATGACGAAGAGAAACCAAATGTAAAGGAGTCGTTATTGTGGAAAAACACCGCCAGCGCGCTAGTCGGCTCAGCGCGGCGCATGTTTATGGCGGAGGTTGTTGAGTTGCTTGGCTGGGGTGGTCAACGTTACGTTGAAAAGACTTTCGGCTGGGACAGAAAAACGATTCGTAAGGGACAGCAAGAAAGGGATGCAGGAGAACCCGCATTGGATGGACGTTGCCGCTCTGGTCGCAAGAAGGCGGAAGAACACTGGCCCCGGTTGCTGGACGATATCGTCGACATTCTCGATACCACAGGGCAAACCGACCCCACCTTCAGAAGCACTCGAATTTATACACCAATCGCCGCCAGGGAGGTCCGGCGCCGACTACTGGAACAAAAAGGCTACACGGACAGCCCGTTGATCGGT
>NZ_JBHNMF010001697.1:0-508 GCF_048562965.1 Thiolapillus sp.
ATCAGACCGTTACAAGCGGATTGCCGCGGATAATGAAGCAATGGATCGACTGCTGGTCGATCTTTTCCTGGAGTCGTACCGCAAGCCCCCGCGCAAGATCTGGCTCGACCTGGATGCGACCGACGATCCGCTGCACGGTCAGCAGGAAGGGCGGTTTTTCCACGGCTACTACCGCTGCTATTGCTACCTGCCGCTGTACATCTTCAGTGGTGAGCACCTGCTGTGCGCCCGGTTGCGCACGGCGGACAACTATGCTGACACAGGGGGCACGATCCTAACCTGTTGTGGAGCCCATCTACTCGACCCACACAAGTATCTTGACAAACACCGCTGCCACCGGAAGAAAAGACCCGGCAGCGCCTGACCGAGGTTTACTATGTCACTGGAAAGTCTATACATCATTGGGAATGGCTTTGATATCTACCATGGTATTTCTTCCCGTTATTCAAATTTCAAAGAATATCTTTCAGATAGTGATAGTGCTCTACATGATTTAGTTGAAAAATTT
>NZ_JBHNMF010001698.1:0-507 GCF_048562965.1 Thiolapillus sp.
TGTGTTGGGTCAATAGCATAGACTCGGCGTACTATGATGTCAAGCCTCTACAGACATGAAAAAGCGATTGTAGATCCATGGAGGCAGGCTTGTACTCATCTTAGGGGTGAGTAGTTACCCGAAGGAAATGAATCTTTTCGTAAGAAGCATTCTCAATGAATTTGTGAATGCTGTAGTCGGAACCATCCTGGGAATTGTTGTCTACTACGATGATGCTGATGTTGTCAGCATGCCCCTCTATTTCTTTCAGTTGCAGCAACTGTTTCAGGCAGCAAACCGTCAATGATTCTGCTTCCCAATTTAATATGCATATAGAGACATTCACGGTGAGTAGGGGGTGTTGACGTTGTGGCGCATGGAAACCACAGCGATGTGCATTTATGGCTTATCTAGTTCCCGTCTATAAATGCCAAGTCATTGAAATTCAATTGAAAAACCGAAAAAAGACGATGAGAAATCCGGTGCAGGATGGTACAATTATGATCTAAAGCATTGATACATAAGAAA
>NZ_JBHNMF010001699.1:0-507 GCF_048562965.1 Thiolapillus sp.
GAACAAGAAAGCAGAGGACGCTGGTGGAAGCAACTGTAGGCAGCATTTCTTACGCACTTTTGCTGTCTTACTTGTCCGGCTACCGAGGTTCAGCACTATTCCATACACCGTATATAAAATTGTTGGACTGCTCTTTCGACAAGGCCATTGAACGAGCAGAAGAAGCTTCCCGCCGTGGATGGATCATATTCAAACGCATTGGAGATGTCATGGAGGTTCAATTTCCAAACCTGATAACTGCAGAAGAAATGGAGTGGGTGCGTGAGCAGAGTTAAGCGATTGGTTCATTCCTATGGAAAGTTCATTGCCATTCCCTGGAGGGACGATGCGGCCGCTGCCCAACGTGTGGTTTTCTGCGTGTACAACGAAAAAGAAGAGCTGGCTTTACGAGCCAAGGTAGATGAATTCGAGTTGGCAACAAAAGAAGCAGGGCATGAGTGGGCGTTGTTTGATTTGACCGATACCTTTGCTATTTGGTTATCAGGCCAGCGCTATGCTAAGAAATAT
>NZ_JBHNMF010001700.1:0-507 GCF_048562965.1 Thiolapillus sp.
AGGTTGTTGCGTAGTGCTTGGTGACCAGGACGTCTGGGGCACGAATAGGTTGTCAAAGGCCGAGTCGATTTTGGGGACTGGGATGTCCCAAAATCTATCACGAGGCCGAAGACACGCTTGTGTGCACTCGTCTTGGGCGAGGTCCCAGTCGGTGGTGTACTCTTTCCACTTGAGCAGGCGCACCTTGCCGCCGCCGGATTCCAGTACGCCAGATCAACACTGGTGCCCTTGGCGCGGGCCAGGACATCGGCCTCGCCGAACGGCCCCTTGGTCCACCCGTACTGCTCGAACCAGGCTGAGCAGAACTGGGTGTCGCTGTCGAAGCTGCCTGACTCGGGGCTGAGGTATTCGGTGATGGAGCGAAAGCGTAACCAGGAACAGCCCGACCCGAAAGGAAATGCACTATAAGTTATTGAAATTCTCTGTGATCTTGACTTTATCCTCAACCACAAAAAGCCCAGGTTCATCAATTATTAACATTGACATAAAAAGGAGCCTCCCCCCATA
>NZ_JBHNMF010001701.1:0-507 GCF_048562965.1 Thiolapillus sp.
TCGCGGCAACGGGCGACAGGTTGATGTAGGGTGAGGTGAACTTGTCCAGCACATCGTAGAGCACATCTTTTGCCGCCATGTGCTGCGCCTGGCTGCGCAGCTTGAATTTGTCCACGATTTCTTTGACGTTGGGACTGAATCCATCCAGATAGAGCCTGAAGTTGGCTTCGAGCTGCTGACGGTTGTTCGCGGCGGTATCGACAATCTTTTGCAGGGTGAATGGTGAGGTGTTGTAAAACACATATCCCGAGGCGTCCTTGAGGCCCATGGGGTCCAGTTCGGCAAAACCGGCATCCCGCTGGAATTTTACTTCTTCCATGACGGCTTCTTTGCTGCCTTCGAGCAGGCAGTCCAGGCGCCGCAGAACGAACATGGGCAGGATGACATCACGATACTTGCCGCGTACGTACACGTCACGGAGGCAGTCATCGGCAATGGACCAGATGAAGGAAACAATCTTGTTGTGGGCGGCGTGATTCATTATTTAATTGAGCTGCTGTTAAATTG
>NZ_JBHNMF010001702.1:0-506 GCF_048562965.1 Thiolapillus sp.
CTGTAGTGACTTTAACTGTGGTCAAGGCTGTAGTGACTTTAACTTTGGCAAAGTGGTCAAGGCTGTAGTGACTGGGTAAAGGTTGTAGAGAAAACTTTTTCTTTTTCGAAGCTGGTCAAGGTTGTAGTGCCTGGGTAAAGGTTGTAGTGCCGAAGCAAGACTTGCAGCATAGGGAGCCTACTCAGGTGCCACGGCGGCGCTTAATCTAGGCAGGGCGGGCGAGGGTGGTCAAGGCTGTAGAGACTCGGTAAAGGTTGTAGTGACTCGGTCAAGGCTGTAGAGAAAACTTCTTCTTTTTCGAAGCCGGTCAAGGCTGTAGTGACTTTAACTGTGGTCAAGGCTGTAGTGACTTTAACTTTGGCAAAGTGGTCAAGGCTGTAGTGATTTTAACTTGGGGTGGCGGGGGGAAGCTGATCATGGCTGTAGAGACTGGGTAAAGGCTGTAGAGACCGTGGTGTAAAGGTTGTAGAGACTCGGTCAAGGTTGTAGAGAAAACTTCTTCTTTG
>NZ_JBHNMF010001703.1:0-506 GCF_048562965.1 Thiolapillus sp.
CAAAATTATTGGCCATTGACACCCGGTCACTACCCCGTATTGGATGAGTCCTTCCTCCAGCAGATCTCGGAGATGCCCACCAAGAACCTGGTGCAGGCCAAGGAGTTCACCAAGAAGCTGGAGGAGGGAATCAACAAGTACCGAAACCGGGCGTTGACCACGGTGCAGGTGATCGAGGAATGGATCCAACTAGCCAGAGAAATCAATGAAGCCAAACCACCAGAAGGATTGACCGACGAAGAGTTCGCTTTCTACCAGGCGCTCGTGCAGAACGAAAGCACGGTTCGTGAACTGGGGCACCCCACGCTAAGAGCACTGGCCCATGAGCTGACCGACGAGCTCCGGAAATCCGCCACCATCAACTGGCAGACCCGCAAATCCGCCCGTGCCGAGATGATGGCCATGATCACGGTGTCGCTGGCCCGGCACAGTTATCCACCGGATGCAAAGAAGGAAACCGTGGATCGGGTTGTCGAGCAGGCCGAGCTTCTGGCTGACAACTGGGC
>NZ_JBHNMF010001704.1:0-505 GCF_048562965.1 Thiolapillus sp.
AACTTCCGCGAAAAATTCGAGGCGCTCAACCGCATCAACCTCACCGATGCCGAATTTGCCCGCCTGCTGGAGGGCATTATCAGCCCTGACACCTTCGCCTGCGCCGAGACCCTGCGCCACCCCAATACCTTCGAGCGGGAGGACGGCACGCCACTGCACTATCAACTGGTCAACCTCAAGGACTGGTGCAAGAACAGTTTCGAAGTGGTCAACCAGCTGCGCATCAACACCAAAAGCAGTTTCCAGCGCTATGATGTCATCCTGCTGCTCAATGGCCTGCCCCTGGTGCAGATCGAGCTGAAGACACTGCAGGTGAGTCCGCGCAAAGCCATGCAGCAGATCGTCGATTACAAAAACGATCCCGGCAACGGTTACACCAACAGCCTGCTGTGCTTCATGCAGCTCTTCATCGTCAGCAATCGCAGTAATACCTGGTATTTTGCCAACAACGCCAGTGAGCACTTCCGCTTCGATGCCGACGAGCACTTCCTGCCCCTCTACCAGT
>NZ_JBHNMF010001705.1:0-505 GCF_048562965.1 Thiolapillus sp.
GCGTCCATAGCGGCCTCCAGAAGTTTGTGTTGATTTCTCTTCTGAGAGGCCGCACCTTGCTATGTCAACTATTTTTTGAGATTTTTAGTGGTTTTTCTCCTCTGAAACTCTAAACTCTAGTATGGCAATTTAATTGAATCAATGATTTTTTTAATATGTTCTTTGCTTAACCCATACTCTGCTAGGGCATGAGTCAACACAATAGTAAGCATATATTGCATTGTAGCGGGGTTCGCTTGCCGCGTTCCCCGTTCCCATTCCCTAACACGGCTTAGGCGGTAATTTGTTCCCAGTGCCTTATTCATTTCCCTGACACCATCAGACATTGTTCCCGTGGTTCTCACCGCTTCCAGAAAGGAAGTTACAAGATTGTTATTTTTCATATTTTTTTACCCTGGCCGACTTGTTCCCCTGTTTCTTTAAATGATGGCCCATCGTAGCACCGTTATGGTGCTATATGCAAGAAAAAATGGAGAAAAACAAAAAGAGGAAGTCTATCTGAAAG
>NZ_JBHNMF010001706.1:0-505 GCF_048562965.1 Thiolapillus sp.
TGCGTAGTGCTTGGTGACCAGGACGGCTGGGGCACAAATAGGTTGTCAAAGGCCGAGTCGATTTTGGGGACTGGGATGTCCCAAAATCTATCACGAGGCCGAAGACACGCTTGACGGGGTTATGGCAACCATATTTAACAGGATTTTCTAATGGCAAAAAAACAAGACACGGTTACTTATGAACTGAAACAGGGGAATAAGGTTGTGTATGTTGGTACTACCAATGACCCAGAACGACGCGAACAACAGCATCGGGAAGATGGCAAGAAATTCGGGCACATGAATGTCACCTCAAGGCGCATGACCGAGGATGGAGCCAAGAAAAAAGAGACTGATCGGCTTGCTACCTATCGCAAGAATCAGGGGAGAAATCCAAAATACAATAAGGATTCTGACGGTTAGTGAACTGTAATCAGCAGCAACTACCACTGAGCCCAGATCAGAATGAAAGCGGACAAAACCATCGCCATTTACCGCCGCATGCGCAATCAGCCGCTATGGCGGT
>NZ_JBHNMF010001707.1:0-504 GCF_048562965.1 Thiolapillus sp.
GGGGTACACCGTACTGAGCACACTGCACCACATCGGACCACACTTGGTAGCCCAATCCCTCGAGTTCACTGGCGAAATCCTTGAACACCCCATGCCGCTCCACCGTGGGAACGTTCTCCATTGTCACGATGTCTGGCCGAATGTCCCGTGCCAAACGACCGAACTCGTACAAGAGACCCCATTTGCCGTCGGACCGGGTATCGTATCGCTGACTGTAGGTGGAGAATGGTTGGCATGGTGCACAGCCCGCCAATACTCTGGTCGTACCAGGCGTGAAGAGCTCAGCCACTTCATCCGATTCCATCCGTGCGATATCCCGTTCGATGAACACCGCACCGTTGTTCTTCTCGTAGGGATAACGGCAAGCCGGATCAAGGTCGATACCTGCATTCACCGGAAGTCCTTCGAGAATGAACCCATGCGTCAGGCCACCAGCTCCACAGAATAGATCCACACAAGAAACGCCATCATTTTGCTTTTTCATGCCGATGTGCCTCTTCCTTC
>NZ_JBHNMF010001708.1:0-504 GCF_048562965.1 Thiolapillus sp.
GCGTTTGGATGCCTACTTTGCTTCCCCTCTGGCGCTATGCGCACGACGGGTAAGCAGTGCGGCCTCGCGGCTACTGGGGTCTACCAGCCTTCGCTTCGCTCTCCATGGCTGGCAGCGAATGCAAAACCTGAATATCAGGGAAAAAATTCCCCAGCAAGATGAACATCCTGATCCCAACCCTGCACCCGGACTGGTTCAGGCGAGGATCCCCCCAGGCTACAACACCAACATCAATGTCCGTTTTGTTCCCGGACGGAACATTGGTGATCTCGTAGCCATTCCCAAGACCTGCAAACCACGCAACGGGAAGAAACATCCGAAAGCCGATCTGCTGGCCCTGCCCGACAAACTGGTTGCCAAGCTCGTTGCATCAGATAAAAAGATGGGCTCTTCCCCAAATGGAGTGGGTAGATTATCGTAATCCCCTATGAGAGACAAAGACCTATACGCCCAGATACTGGGAATCAAGAGTCCCTGGCAAGTATCCGGTGTAGAGCTGGCGCT
>NZ_JBHNMF010001709.1:0-503 GCF_048562965.1 Thiolapillus sp.
GGCAGTGGTGGAACCGTAAATGCAGAAAATTCGAACCGCCCAATTGGCGAGGAAGTGAGCAGGATGCAGCAATCAGCGTATAGAACAAGCTCTAACGGGCAGTATGAACAAAATAGCAACCGCTGCCAGCCATGGAGAGCGAAGCGAAGGCTGGTAGACCCCAGTAGCCGCGAGGCCGCACTGTTTTCCCGGCGTGCCTTGCGCCAGAGGGAAAACAAAGTAGGCCTCCGAACGTGGCGTCCAGTCATTGGGAGCCAAGTACGGAGCAGCAACGAGCTTGCGAAGTTGTTGCGCAGTGCTTGGTGACCAGGACGGCTGGGGCACAAATAGGTTGTCAAAGGCCGAGTCGATTTTGGGGACTGGGATGTCCCAAAATCTATCACGAGGCCGAAGACACGCTTGTTTATTTCACCCGAAAATATACGGTGGAACAATGTTGCTTACTCTAAACTCTAGTTAGTTCCCGTCTATAAATGCCAAGTCATTGAAATTCAATTGAAAAA
>NZ_JBHNMF010001710.1:0-503 GCF_048562965.1 Thiolapillus sp.
GGTGTTCACTGAAGACGAATTGAAGGACGCGCCTGAAGGCTTCCTCTCACGTCCCATGAAAGGCAAGGAGTTTGCAGGCCTGCACGTGGCCTACCAGGTGGCGCCGGACGATTGTACCGGCTGCGGTATATGTGCCGATGTCTGCCCCGCGCGGGACAAGACCAATGTCGGTCACAAGTCCCTGGACATGGTGCCCAAAGACGAGATCATCGAGCAGAACCGCAGGAACTGGGCATTCTTCGAGCAGCTGCGGGAATACGACCGGGAAAAGATCGCCTGGCCGAAGATGAAGTCCGCCATGCTTTCCCAGCCCCTGTTCGAGTTCTCCGGGGCCTGCCTGGGTTGCGGTGAGACTCCCTACATCCGCCTCGCGACCCAGATGTTCGGTGATCGCATGCTGGTGGCCAACGCCACGGGCTGTTCCTCCATCTATGGCGGAAACCTGCCCACCACGCCTTATACGTAAGCGCCAAACAATCAGCCCTATTGCATTTTTTTGACAG
>NZ_JBHNMF010001711.1:0-502 GCF_048562965.1 Thiolapillus sp.
CCATGTCCCGCAGAAAAACATCGGGCACATCACGCCCATTCAGGCGCTTAAGGATTGGCACAAAAAACAACCGGAATTATTCAAAAAGAAAATCTATGATCTATCGGGACTTGACAGTTACCAAGCGAGTACTAAAACTAGAGCTTAGAGTAAGCAACATTGTTCCACCGTATATTTTCGGGTGAAATAAAGTTGCTATTTTGTTCATACTGCCCGTTAGATCTTGTTCTATACGCTGATTGCTGCATCCTGCTCACTTCCTCGCCAATTGGGCGGTTCGAATTTTCTGCATTTACGGTTCCACCACTGCCGGACAGGGACATGGTGAAAAATCAGTAGCAGTCCTTTACGGATCTGCCCTGCCGTTGTGGGATTGTCCTTTAGAGATGGACCCCATCGGTTGGACAGAGACTGGACGAAGATAAGTGCTTTCCTCCAAGATGAGCGAACGGCTCAGGAGAAAAGCGATGAGAAGAAAGCGACGTACCCATTCAGCGGAATT
>NZ_JBHNMF010001712.1:0-501 GCF_048562965.1 Thiolapillus sp.
CATATATCACTTGAAATGGTACAGGGTGCACGGTACAGTTTAGCCACAAATCAGAGCCGAGCCGTATAACAAGGAAATGGCTGAACTGGGGTAACAAGGGCGGCGAAAGTCGCAAGGCGGTCAACCAGTAATGGCGCACTGCTTCTGGGCGGCGACCCTACTCTCCATTGAGAAAAGAGGGACGCGCAGTAAATAGCCCGCCGGAGCGAGTAACCGGCACAGATCGAACAATAGGAGAGCATCCATGAGCATGAGCGCATTCACAGAAATTAATGAATCTCGAATTAACTATGAGATACGTGAAAACGGCGAATCCATTGTAGGGGTTCCGCCTTATCAGCCTATCTATCAGGAAGAAGAAGTGCATGTTCCCGTTAAATATGGAGCGCAGGTTGTGATTGATGAAGATATGCCTTCATATAAAGGAGCACATCTACTCGGACACGAAGGAGAGTTGGCTGTTGAAGTGAAATATGAGGTTCGGCGTCGTGACAGCGGAAA
>NZ_JBHNMF010001713.1:0-501 GCF_048562965.1 Thiolapillus sp.
CGTGAAGCCATCTTTTTTCCTCCAGAAAGCGCCCGACGCTGCAACAACGGGCAAAAAAGTTTAATTAAATGGGGTGCAGCCCATTATTTCACGTCTGGTGAATCAGGCGTGATATAACCGTAATAGCGGACGGTTAGCCGTGACCCAATGGGTCGAAAACGGGTACTCGGGCGCACGCATGCGCTGTTCACTGTTCGCGATACGACCAGAGAACAGAACACGCCCATGGCGCCATGAGAATTCCAAGGGAACTGGCGGCGATGATGAACGCCGCTTTGTCGCGAGGCGACTGCTGGGCAGGATGCCCTGAGAAATGCCGGGACTGTTACGGATACCCGGTGTGTTCCGAGAGCAGGAGTGCTCACTGATGACGGCTCACAGAATCATCATCAGTGAGAACTCCTGGGAGTTTTCACCGAGACGGCAAAGCCTTGGCGGCTGGGTCTCTAACCTTTAGGCTGGCTGGCCCGGGCGTTGATCGACGCCCGAAAATTTATGCCG
>NZ_JBHNMF010001714.1:0-500 GCF_048562965.1 Thiolapillus sp.
TCCTTGAGGTTGACCAGTTGATAGTGCAGTGGCGTGCCGTCCTCCCGCTCGAAGGTATTGCGGTGGCGCAGGGTCTCGGCGCAGGCGAAGGTGTCGGGGCTGATAATGCCCTCCAGCAGGCAGGTAAATTCGGCATCGGTGAGGTTGACGCGGTTGAGCGCTTCGAATTTTTCGCGGAAGTTCTGCTCCAGCGCCTCACGGTCGCGGATATCCGGGCGGTAGGTGTATTTGAGGTCTTGCAGTTTGGTGAGCAGGCGTTGTTCGATGTCGTTTTCTTTTGTCATTCTCTCACCTGAAATACCCTTTCCTTTTTCGCTGTCGCCAGCATCCAGACCAAGACAAACGCGGGGCCTGTTTTCCTGCCGAATGAACCACAGGATGTTGAAAAACGTCCGGATTTCCGCAAAATCCGCGGCCCATGCCTGTTGAGTAGGCAGGGAAAGCATCATCGCATGTCCGGGTACTCGAAGGCCAGATCCTGTTGCAAGCGTGTCTTCGCC
>NZ_JBHNMF010001715.1:0-500 GCF_048562965.1 Thiolapillus sp.
CACGAAACTGGGAACCAGTGAGTGAAGTCTGGTTGAACCCGGAGAAATCAGAGACAGAAGAACAGGAAGTTAGAGAGAAAGTAGCGTAGAAAATAGGACAACTATCTTGACAATCGTCGCCCTGGCCTATGTGCTGATGGAGGCCATTCGCCGCCAGGCGCTCAAGGGCACGAAACTGGCCAATGCCCAAATGACGACGATTCGGCTGAAACTGCTCAAGATCGGTGCGGTCATTCTGCGCAATACACGCCGCGTCTGTTTTCTCCTGTCCAGCGCCTATCCCCCGCTGCCAGCCATGGAGAGCGAAGCGAAGGCTGGTAGACCCCAGTAGCCGCGAGGCCGCACTGTTTTCCCGGCGTGCCTTGCGCCAGAGGGAAAACAAAGTAGTTACCGTCTATAAATAGCTATCTTTTTCGGGCAGCTCCAGATAATTAGCGCATGCCAATATACTGAATTAATTAATCACCTGCCTTGACAAGGATATTGTCGTTTGCAGGGAG
>NZ_JBHNMF010001716.1:0-500 GCF_048562965.1 Thiolapillus sp.
GCTCCGTCAAAATGCATACTCTCAGTCCAAGAAAGCGAGCGCACACGTTACTCCTCAAGGAAAACACCGTTCTTTTCTTGGCGTTACTGCACGATACCAATACAGATTGCACCACAGGAACAAACCAGATCGATACATAACTACGCCTAACCTACTCACCAAATCTAATCCAGCTACATAACTGATCAGTCATCCGAGATACCCGCCTACTTGAGAATGTACTTCTGTAGATTCAACTTTGTGTGCTGACTCCTATTCTCCGAGTCCTTTCGAAATCCGTGTAACAGTAGTGGTACGTAAAAGACCCCGGACATTCTGCCCAGAGTGCAGCTGGCAGATTACATCTAAACGCGCATACAGCCTTTACCCACCAACGTTAGAGTGAGCCGAATATGCCACTACCCATGAACAATTTGGAAATCTATCAGAGAACAAGCTCACAGAAAACTCGTCAGGATACACTCCGCCACAGTCATCTCAGGATGCTGAGCCTCTCTCAA